>NZ_JBSHMJ010000021.1:0-71142 GCF_053645265.1 Dietzia sp. NPDC055343
GGGCTGACCACCAGAAACGCCCCACCACCCAAGGCCGGCCACCCACCCACGCCAGGGGACTACGCCCCGGGAGGTGACAGACGGTATTGCACGCGTGAGCTGGCCCCAGAACACCCGCACCCGTCGGGCAAATAGTCGTTAAAAGCCCTGTTCACAGGCGATCCCCACGTATTCCACACCGATTTGTCTGGGGGGAGTACAGGTCATGCCGCTTGTGTCGGGGGGTGCCCTTAAACTGGGCGCGCTTCCTTCGATTGGGGGTTCGGCTCACTCATCCGGAGCCGTTGCCTAGATGGAAGGAGGTGATGTGATGGGAACCCGTCGAAATGGCGAGAAGCCGACCTTCTGGGTCGCTGTGGTAGGAGCCACGGCCCAGGTCGGTCGACTTCTCTTGGATCTCATCCGCTTCGGAACTGACACCTAGGTGCTAGTTCCGGGAAGGCGTCGGGGCTGCAACCCCGGCGCTTTCCTTGTGTGGTGATGTTATGTCTGGCCCACCGCCGTGTGCAATAAATCCGGGCCGAGTTCTTCCGCTGTGGCTGTTTCTACGCTGCGGGTCCGACAGTCGGGCTGGCTTAGGGGGTGACGGGCAGGGCCTCGGAGCGGATGCTGATGCCGAGGTTGCGTGCTTTGGCTCCGGTGAGCAGGGGGTGGTCCTGGCCGTTGCTGTCGGTGTAGATGGTGGCGGCGAGGTCGTGTTCGTCGGCGTCGATGATGACGTCGTCACCGATTGTCAGGCTGGCGTGGGCGTTCTCGGCGAGTTGCTTGCGTAGCTCGACGTCGTAGACGACCTGGCCGGTGAACTTGCGGGCGGTGGGGTTGTAGGCCCGGTGGAGGACTTTGATCGTGAGCACGTTCGAGCCGGACTTGAGCTGGTTCAGCGTGCCGATTTCGATCACGTTGCCGTCGATGACCATGTGGGGTCCTTTCTGGTTCGGGGTGACTGCGGTCGAGAGCCCAGCGTAGTCGGCCCTGAGCGCTGCGCCGTGGGCTGAGCTCGGCCGGGTCAGCATCTGGGGGGAGGGGTTGGAGACTGTGGAGATAGCGGGAAGGGTCACCTCCGGTCCCGGTGCTGGCTCGGCAGTTCAGTGTCCCGAGCGAAGCACCGCTCGAGGGGCCCATCAACGATGACGTGCATCGAGTGACTTAGGTGTCGTTAGGGTGTAGCCCGTGCCCCGTTTCCTCCAGCTCTTCCGTCACAGTCGCACGGGAGTGGATGACAGTGTCGACCAGCTCATGGGAATCATGGCATCAGTGCCAGCAGTTGATATAGAACTAGCTGTTCTTCTCGCCGCGGAGCAGCTGTGCAACACGACCATCACACTTTCCGAGCACCCAATGCCGCACGGTCACTACGGCGTTGTACTTCGCACCCGTCAGGGCCACCACATTCGAGTTGATCCCGACTTACCTGGCGATCTTCGGTTCCACACAGTCCTGCACGAGCTCGGACACGTTGTGCTGGGTCACACGGCGACATCGGAGCCGGGAGCGAACAGGCTGGCGCAGATCATGGGCGGTGGACCCCCCGTGTGCTCGGCGTCGCCCACGGCTGGGAAGGCGCCCTGCGAGGCCGAAGCCGAGATCTTCGCTTGCACGATGGCTCGGCGTCTTCGCCGTGGACTGACCACGCGCCACATGTCCCGCCTCGATGAGGCGTTCGGATGATCGTTCTCCTGGTCCTGTTGGCCCTGGAGATTATGATGGCGGGCTACATCGTCACTCGACTTCTGCGGTACCAGGTAGCGCCGACTCCAGTGCTACGGGCAACGACTTTCACGTCCGTAGCGGTCTTGATCGGGTTGCTGTCGGTGACAGAACCGATCGAGGCTGTCCTTCGGGCCGGGGGAGCGCTCGTCTGGCTGCCGACACTGCTGAAACACTTGAGCGTCCTCGGTTGCTGTGCGGGGGTGCTTCTGCTGGCGCTGGCAGAGAGGGGCCGGCTCAACGGTCGTTCCGAATCGGGAGTCTGGGCACTGCTGATCGTCGTCTCGCTGACCGTTGCAGGTCTGCACGTGAGCGCCGGTGGGGGAGGGTTGCTCACCAGCGTGGACTATGTCGAGTGGTCCCACTCCGTCGGTGCTCTACGCGTCGCCATGATCATTACCTACATCGGCGGACTGGGCGCATGTTCCGGTCTGTTGTTCGTGCTGTGGCCACTGGATCTGAGGACGGCGGCCGGGCGGGGCCTGACCATCTTGGCGTCGGCAACGCCCTTTCTGGCGGGCTGGTGCATCCTGCGGATGAGGTATGTCTGGGCTGCTTCCCAGTCGACGACCCTCCCCTCGGAACAGGAGCTGCTGGTAACTCAGCTGCTTTCGCTCGCCGGCGGTCTACTGCTCACTGTCGGACTGATCTGGTCCACAGCAGAGACCGACGTGTCCGCGCTTCGACACTGGCGGCAGTTTCGCAGCCTCAATCACCGTGCCCTGGACGTTGTTCCAGCTGTCCGCAAGCACTCCGACTTCCGTTTCGGAGTGGATATGTGGGTCCACGACCGCGCCATTGAAGTGTTGGATGCGTTGCACCAAATCCAGCGGACGACTGGACACCGCGACACGGGTTTTCCTCGGCCACCGGCCCAGGTGAGCGATTCAGAGCTGACCGCGGTCGTTGCAGACCTCGGCAAGCGCCACTCAGAGAGGACGAGAACGTGACTCCCGAAAAGGTCATCACCGAGGTCTTTGCACCGTGGGTGGTACTCGCTGCTGGAGCGACGCACCTTGGGAGGGCGGTGGACTCGCCCGGTTGGGGTGTGGCAACGGCGACGGGGCTCGGATTGGTTCCGCAGGCCGCGATTGCGTTGCGCGTTCTGCGTAAGAATCTCACCGATCATCACATCACTCGTCGCGAGGATCGACCGCTGGTCATCGCCGGAATCTCGGTATCAGTGACGACGCTGTTGATTGCGCAAAGCAAGCTCGAGGCGCCGGCGGAGCTGCGCCGCACAACTCGAGCAGCTCTGGTCTCATTAGGAGTCGCTGGCGCTGCCACGCTCAAAGTCAAAGTCAGCTTTCACACCGCGGTCCTGGCCGGCGTTGTCACGGTGTTGGCGCGGGAGCTGTCGCCCCGCTACTGGTGGGGCCTCAGCGCGGTCCCGGTCGTAGCCTGGGCACGGATCAAGATCAGCCATCACAGCCCGCTTGAGACAGCGCTCGGAACAGCGTTGGGATTGGCGGGCGGGTACTGGGGCGGCGGCCGGCGTTAGTCGAGACCGGCTCGGCGCCGTTCCTCTTCAACGGCCTTGCTTATCCGTTCGAGGGCATCGGAAGGCAGATCGACGGCCCGGGCCGACACCGCTAGAACTTCGCTGTCGCTGACTTTGCGCAGTAGAGCGATGTAGTCGTTGGTGCGTCGGTACTCGTCGTCATCGACGAAGTACTCCGGTGACACACCGAAAAAGGCTGCGAGATCTCGTACGACTCGCTCGGACGGCTCGTGGGTGCCGCGTAGGAGTTGTGAGAGGTAGGGCTGGCTGAGATCCCCGCCGAGCTCTTTGACTCCCGCGACGATTTCCATCTGGGTAAAGCGCCCGCGTCCCGGGGGATGGGCGGTGGACACGAGCGTCGACAGGCGTTCAGCGAACGTCTGCTTTGTGCTCGGTCGTGACCTCATGAAAGCCAATCTTACATTGATGCTGATGCGTCAAGACGGCGACAACGCCGACTGAGTCCACTCCGAAACTCCGCCGGCGAACCGGGTCTGAGCTGGGGGCAGCCTCAACACCAACACCCGCGTGCTCACTCATGCCTCGGTTGCGCTGACTATCGAGCGAGGTCAAAGCGATCATTCGCAACTGGTCCTCGCTGACGGCGTCGCAGAATCGAGCGGATGGCGTCCATGTGGCGCGACACCTGCTCGGGAGTAGCCGCGCGTTCATCGGCCGCGGCGGCGGCCTCGGCCCGTCGGCGCTGCTCTTCGAGGGTGCGCTGCCGGTGTTGCTCGGCCACCTCGCTAGGCGAAGGGCCGGCGAGCACGTCCCGGAGCCAGGAGAGGCGATGTCGCAGGAAACCGGCTGGATTCTGGATGGTGGAGGGCCAGTCGCGGGGGTTTTCTCGCGCATCCTGGTTGAGGACCGCCACTAGATCGCGGCCTGTCCAGCGGTCGCAGTCGACCATCTCGGCTACTACGTCGACGAGTGCGCCCAGATGCTGGCCGTTGTCGAGGCTCGTCGCTGCGGCGACGAGCTGGGCGGTGACGATGTGTGCCTGGCGAGGTCGCTCTCGCTCTTGGAGTCCTTGTGAGCGCCCGAAGGGCGCCGACGCGCGCTTGCGCGCGTGTGTAGGGGAACATTGCCTACGGGGAGTTTTACTCCCCGTAGGACCCCTACGGGGTAGATACGATTTTGCGTACCACCTGCGGGGAGTCGTCAGAGCCCACGTGGATGCAGCTCGAAGCTGCACGCCGTCGTGGTGCACGGCGGCCTGGAAACGCTCATCGACGGTGAGATACCGGCCCCTCGCGACCTCGACCGCGAGCTCGAGCTCCGCAAGGACGGCGCGGGCGTTGGAGACAACATCGTGGCAGAACGGCCGAGAACGGTCGGCTAGCTCGGCCGCGATACGACCGATGGTCTCGTTGGATGCGGTGACACGGCGACCGGTATCCGCGTCGGCGAGGCGAGCACAGGCCCGGGCGACGAGCAGGGCGGTGCGTGCGGAAACGCGCCACTTGCGGCACAACTGCCGGCCACGAATGCACGCCAGCTCGGCCGCGGTGCCGGCAAGCCACTTGGTACGGGATTGCCACACCAGGGCCGGCTGTCGGCCGTCGAGAGCCCACGAACGCCCGCGCTGACCGCGAAGCTGGTTTTCTTTTTCGGCGTCTTCGATCCGCGTACGGATCACGGCGCCGAGGTCGAGGTCTTCGGTGGTATCGAGGTCTGTTGGCGCACCCTGCGACGCGCCCAGCTTCGGCATGCTGGACACGGCATTTGGGTGTGCGCTACCCTCGGAACAGCTACGCAAGCTGGTTCCGCCTTTCGGGTGGGCACCAAAACCGGGGTTACGAGCGGCTAACTCGTCCCGGTCACACGTTCGCGATCGCCCTTCGGATTCGGCCCCGGGGGGCGATCGCTTTTTTGTGTGGGTGCGCTATGCGGTTGTCAACGACGCTGGTTGAGTCCCGTGCGCCTCCTATCTCTTAGAGTCAGTGATGGTCAGCCAGTGCGACCGAGAAGGTCGAGCGCACTGGGCGCCTCTGCTTCTCGCCGCTTGTACTCGGCGAGACCGTAGGTGACGACGTCTTGCAGCACCTCCCACCGCTTCCGGCCAGATCTGCGCCAGGTCGCGTTGAAGTCGGCCACTAGAGCCTTGTCGATCTCGCCGTTGAGCTGCGTGCGGTGATCGCGGGTCCGCGGGCGGCCGAAGGTCGTCATGGCCTTATTAATAACACGCGTGTAGTTCGGCGTCGAGCATTTGCCGCCACACGGGCGTGTCCGAATATAGCGTGGGACTAGACGAACTTCGCCCCGGACTGCCGTCGTCGGTCGTTTCGGGTGCGGTTCCAAGCCTCGAGGACGCGGGCAGGAGGGACACCATAAGCCGCGGCCAGGGCGTTGCAGAGCTCTTCGCGGGGCGCCGACACTCCCCGTTCCATCTTCGACAACTGCGGCTGGCGCAGGCCCGCCGCCTCGCACGCCTCCTGCTGGAGAAGGCCGGCGTGTAGCCGAAGATCGTGCAGCCGCTCCTCGCCCTCGCTGACCAGGGTGAGGTCCGCCGGCCGGAGACCCAAGGCTCGAGCCAGGCCAACGAGCAGGGGGGCGGATGGGGCGCGAGTGCCGTCCAACCAGCTGTGCACGGTGTTGGGGGAGATGTCCAGGTGGGCGGCGATGTCGTCGACGCTCACCCCTCGACGGGACATGGCGGCCCGGAGGGTGGTGGGGCTGATTTGCCCCGCACGGCGAGGCATCGGCTCCCCTTCGTCGGCGTGTCTTGCTCGACAAGTCTGTCCAACGAACGGCCCTAAACCTTCCACTAGCGGAATATATCGTGGAGTTATAGAGTGTTCTCATGCCGACAGCGGACCAGCCGCTCGCGGCGGGTCGAAGCCCTACGCCGGGATCGTTGGCGGTACCCTACCAATATTGGTACCAATATCGCGCCGGGGAGCAAGGAGCCGAAGTGACAGAAAACGACCAACGGTCCACAGCGGGCCCAGCTCTACGAGGAGCCCTCGTTGGGGCGACAACGGCCCTAATCGCGTTTGGGGGCGTATCGGTAGCCCTGGCTGCGACGCAGTCGGGAATCGAGGAAGCGACTGCGCCCGCAGCTCGCCCGTCGACCACTCAGGCCGGCGTGGACGTGGCCCAAAAGACCAGCGCGACTCCGCGTTCCGCGAAGGCCGCTCAGGCGACTTCGTCTCGGACGGCTACGCAGCAGCATTCTGCCCAGGCCAAACAGGCCGGCCTAGCGAAGGCGGTCCAGCCAACCCGTGAGGTGAAGAAGGAGAACGAGCCCGACGAGCGCCGAGAGTCGGCCCCCAAGGTCGAAACCGCTCCGGCGCCGCAGGCTCCCCCCACACAGCAGGTCCGCTCTCCGCAGCCCGCGCCGGTGCAGCAGTCACCGTCGTATCCCGTTCAGCAAGCCCCGACGTACCCGGTGCAGCAGGCTCCGGTTCGACAGGCACCCGCTCCTGCACCCGCTCCTGCACCTGCACCTGCACCTGCACCTGCACCGCAGGGAATCACGATCGACCTGGGTGGCCGCGCGCCCGTCGTGCCGCAGGCCCCGATCCCCCCGAAGGAACTCCGTATCGGCTGACGACCGCCCGGTCGCCGGTCCCACCCGTAGAGAAAGAGGAAACACAATGCTCACAGCCGCTTCTGCCATCTCCGGCGCGATCATCGCCGCGCTAGCGACCCTTGGCCCGATCGCTGCCCCCGTCATCGGAGCGGCCACCGCCGCCGGTCCAATTGCCACCGCTGGTACCGCGATCGCCGGACTGGCCGGCACCGGAAGCGCCGCCGGTGGTGCCGCCTCGCTCGGTGCCGGCGGGGCCGCGGTCAACGCCAACCCGCACGCCGCACTCGGCGTCCAGAACGGCATCAACGACTCGATCAACCAGGCCAAGGACCACGTTGCCGGGTCGATCAACAACCTGAACATCCCGGGCGTTCCCCCGGTCCACTTCAACTGATCCCGCGCACTGATCGCCGCACCGATCGAGGGGAGTGGAAATGAGCCGCGACGACGATCTGCCCGAGTGGTTCTCAGAGTCGTCAAATTCTGCTGACGACCGCAACGAACCCCGCCACCTAGAAGCCGTGGCCGGAGGCCCGGAGCCCGACGACGAGTGGTTCGACCAAGCAGAGGCCACCCCCTCGGCTGTCGAAACCCCGCCAGCGCGCGATAGCAGCCGGAAGCGGACCAAGCTCCTGTTCGGCGGCACGGTCGCGGCGGTACTGCTAGCGATCGGGGGCGGCGCCTGGATGCTGTCGTCGCTCCTGTCTGGCTCCGAGACGTCGGCCTCCCCGACGTTGACGCTCCCCACGACGGCGACCAGCGCACCGCAGAGCGGCGAGGCGGTGGTGGCCGAATCGGAGTGCGAGTCCTCCGACTCGGCCACCACAGTGTCGGGCAACGGCAAAGGCGACCGAGAGTCCGCCGCCGGCGTGGTCCTGGCCTTCCAGCACGCCTACTACGTCGCCAGAGACGCCGACGCCATCAAGCCGCTGTTGGCGAAGGATTCACCGATCACCAATCTCGATGCTCTTCAGGAGGGCATCGACTCAGTGGCCCGCGGGACAACGCACTGCCTGCATATCGAGCGCGACGGTGACGACGCCGTGGTCGAGCTGACCGAGACCGCTCCTGACGGCAGCGAAACGACCTACTACCAGCGCGTGACGACCACCCGTGAGAACGGGGAGGTCCGGATCGTCTCGATCGAAGAGAACTCTGAAGGAGCCAGCGAATGAAGCCGGGGAACGTGGCAAGGATCGGCGCTGTCATCACGGCGTCATCGTTGGCAGTAGTGGCCCAAGCGGGAGGGGTCCAGGCGCAAACCACGGCTAGCGCTACCCCCTCCGCCACCACGGCTCGACCTTTCACCTCAACCGCTACGGTCCCGACCTCGGCTCGAGGGACCTCGGAGGTGG
The DNA here is from genome assembly GCF_053645265.1 of Dietzia sp. NPDC055343. NCBI lineage: Bacteria > Bacillati > Actinomycetota > Actinomycetes > Mycobacteriales > Dietziaceae > Dietzia > Dietzia sp. NPDC055343. The sequence goes on from NZ_JBSHMJ010000021.1 coordinate 8,099, forward strand.
CGTTGCCCGAGGGCGATGAGTGCCCGCTGGTGCAGCTCGTGGCGATCAACGGCACGACGGAGTCAACGAGAAACTCCAAGACCGACGCGGACACGGGATGGATGGCTCGCGTGGTGAGTCCCACCGTCAGAGCGGCTAACGCCGACGGCCAGGCGCGTATGAGCCGCACCTACGTGCCGTACCCGGCATCCTTCGGAGGCTTCGTCCCCTCAGAGGATCAGTCGAGTTATGCCGAGAGCGTCACCGTCGGAATAGAGAACGGGCGAAAGCTCATCGCCGAGACGGTCGAGCGATGCCCGGAGACCAAGATCTTCGTCTCCGGCTACAGCCAGGGCGCCCAGGTCGCCTCGGCGCTGGCTCGAGAAATCGGCGCCGGCTCCGGGCCGATCACTCCCGAGCAGTTCGCCGGTGCGGCACTGATGAGTGATCCCACCCGCGCTCAGGGCGCTCCGATCTTCCAGGAAGGCTCGTCCCGGACGACTCCGGGGGCGGTGCCGGGCACGGAGGGCGCCGCGGTGTCGGCGATCAACGTGGGTGAAGGTGCCCCGCGGCCGGAGGGGCGCGGAATCTCCCCGAACACGTCGGCACCGGATTTTGGTGCGGTGGCCGATCGAGTCGCCTCGTTCTGCGTACCCGGAGACCTGGCATGCGACACCCCGCCCGACTCCGATCTGTTCCAGGTCGTAGCCAACATCGCCGGACAGAGCGAGACCGGGGGAGACCCGATCCGTGCGCTGGTCAACGTCGCCACCGTGGCGGGGCAGTCGGTACTGTTCACGGCCGCAGAGACCATCGCCGAAGACGTGGAGTACTCCGACGGAAGTGGTTTCACCATCGCCCCGGCCAGCCGGGGCAACACCACGCTGTCGCGGATGGCGCGCTACTCCGATCCGACCCAGGTGCAGAACCCGACCGATCCGACCGCACTGCTGGTGGAGGCCGGGACCAAGCTGGCCGGGATGGCGCTCGGAGCGTCGATCACCGTGGCGAAGAAGACCCTGACGCCGGAGAACATCGCGCAGATCGCGGTGGCCGGCGCAGCGAGCCCGGCAGCGGCAGCAACGGTGCTGGTGGGCCAGCTCGCTGTTGCGGCGTCTGAGGTCATTACTCCCGCAACCGTGGACTCCGGTCTGCAGCGGGTGATCGGCGAGATCGAGCACACGGTGTCCGACACGACGGGCCTGGTCGACCTGGCGACCCAGACCCAGACCTGGAACGCGATCGACGCCCACGGCATGTACGACCGCACCCCGTTTACGGCATCAGGGCAGTCCCCGGCGGCGATCACCCAGCAGTGGGCGCTGGCCGCGGCCAACGACCTCGCCGTTGCCCGGGGGATAGAGCCGGTCAGCGAGATCAGCCACTCCACTGATGCCGACCGCATGTCCCTGATCCGGTCGGGAGCCGGGGACGACCAGCTGTCCAAGCTCCCGGCGACGTCGCAGACCGCCGACATCGCCGGACTCTCCGAGGCCCTGGCCTCGGTGACCGCGTGACGCCCGCAAGGGACAAGACGAAGGAGGCGAGCATGACCAGCGCCCACAAACTCCCACGCCCATCATCGAAGGCGGTTCCCGGGTGGCTGGCGGTGCCAGCCGAAGGGGACCGCGCACCGGTGTGGGACACACCCGTTCCTCGCCCCGCCGACAGTCGAACCCCGGTGATCTGGTTGCTCGGCGCCCACGGAGGGGCCGGGGTGTCGACGTTGGAATCCATGTGGGCGCCGGCCGCGGACAGTCAGCGAGGCTGGCCGTCCGCCGAAAAGGCACCGTTCGTCGTCGTCGTTGCTCGGATGCACACGGTCGGCCTCAATGCAGCGCACCGGCTGTGCCTTCAGCACCAAGCAGGAGAGGTCGGTGGCTGCTCGCTGCTGGGCCTGGTCACCGTTGCCGCCGCCCCCGGCAAACCGGACCTGACACTGTCCCGTCGCCGCGAGCTCGTCGCCGCCGCTGCCGGGGCGAGCTGGCACATCGACTGGGTTCCCGAGCTGCTGGCCTGCGAGCCAACCGAACTGGCGCAGTGGACCCCGGACTACACCCCGCCACCAGCAAAGCGCTTCGCCCGTCCGCTAGCGCCCACCGACGCGGTCCCGGGATCGGTCGCTACCGCTGCCGCAGAGATCTTCGCCGCGGCAGGCGAGCAGTGGCGCAACCGCCCTGGCAAGCCCTAACTCCATCTTCAACCGCATCACTTCACCACAAGGAGCACCACCATGATTGTCGAGACGATTCACGCCGCCGCCCCGGTGGCCGAGCAGATCATCGCCGTCGGAGAGAACCTGTCCCCGATGGAGATCCCCGGTGCCGGCGAGAAGGTCGACACCGCCCTGGCGTACTTCATGTGGGGCTGCATCGCGCTCGGCGTCATGGGCGTGATGGCCGCCGGGGCCTACTTCATCATGGCTCGCCGGTCCGGCAACGGCGACGAGGTCCAAAGCACGGTCGCACGGATCATCGGCGGCTGCCTGCTGATCATGCTGGCCGGCCCCATCGTCAACGCCCTGGTCTCCTAACCGCCATGCTCACCGACGTGGTGACCGTTCTGGCGCAGGACCCGGCGGTAGTGCTACCTCCGACCAGCCCTGTCGGCCCTCCAGCCGAGGCGATGACCCGGTTCACCCAGGCGGTCGGCTGGGTCAAGTGGGGAGCCACCGCCGTCGTAGTCGCCGGAGTAATGGCAATCGGGGCGCTGCTGACGATCGACAACCGCCTAGTCGACCAGTACGGCCCTTCGATCCAGGCCATCACGATCAAGGTCATCCTCGGCTGCGTGATCGTGGCCTCCGCCGGGCACATTGCCGACGTATTCATCTAGAGGGAGTTCCTGTTGTCCAAGATGCGACGCGTTCTCACCGCTGCGGCGGTAACGCTGCTGCTGACGGCGAGCACCGCCTGCTCAAACGATGAGCAGGTCGAGCAGCCGCCAGTTGTGGACACCGCTTCTGCCCCGGCCGATCTGACGTGGCGGAACGTAGCCGGGCTCAAGGTGCCGACCTCCCGCGCCGACGGGCCGGCGCGAACGTCTCCGCCCCAGGGGTACAGCCATACCCCGCAAGGCGCGGCTCTGGCGGCGGCGAACGGGCAGGCGGCTTTGGCCACGGCGCCCGACTCCACGTGGCCCGAAGTGGTGCGCACGGTCACCGCTCCCGGCCCCGGCCGGGATCAGTGGGCGCAAGCCCGCGTGCTGATGAGCGTGTCGGGTGCAGTCGATCCGTCGGTGGCCGCCACCTTCACCGCGTTCAAGGTCACCGACTATTCGCCCGAGAAGGCGATTGTCTTGCTGGCGACATCGACCCCGCCGGCGCCGGGAGAACAGGAGCCCCTGCTGACGGCCTATCCAGTGCAGGTGGCGTGGACAGGGGCGGACTGGAAGCTCGTGCTTCCGACACAGCAGGACGACATCGACGCGGCCGAGATTCAAGCACTCGACGGCTTCACGACCTGGGATGAGGACAGCAAATGACAAAGAAGGCATGGATCAGCGGCGCAGCGGTGCTGATCGTCGCTCTGACGGTGCTGGTCCTGGTCATCGCCATGAGCGGACGCGATGAGCAGAGCGACCAGGCGGCACCTGCGCCGGCCACGCCCACTGCGTCACAGAGCCCGGCGCCTGCGGAGCAGCCAGGGCGGGTGGTCAGCGACCTCGTGGGCCGGCAAGTGACGGTCGTGGACGCTCCCGAAGGCGAGCCTGTTGCACAGACCGGCCAGGCGGGCGCGTTTCCCGGCGGGACCGAGCCGGTCGCGGCGCCAGCGGGTCTAGCGCTTCAGCGTGTCCCGAGCGGGACCACGTTGATGGTCTCGTCCTCGGATGGCCCGACAGCGGTGGAGCGAGGCGTGATGACCGGGTACGCCCGTTCTCCCGTTGGCGCGGCGCTGCTCACGGCCAACTACATCGGTCTGGGGCTGGAGATGGGGCCGGTCTACGCCGACTTCATGCAGCGATACGCGCCTGATCTGGTCGCGGAAGATCCGGAGCTGCTCGAGGAGCTGCGCGCACGCGGCGCGGCAACCCAGGGGCGGGCGATGCAGGCAGCCGAGGGGTTTCAGGCACCCCGGTGGTTCCGCTTCAGTCACTGCTCGCCCGAATTCTGCACCGTGGAGGCGGCGATGCCGTCGGTGTCTGAGGCTGTCGGCCAGGTCGACACCATCGACGTCAGCGCAACAGAGCACCCGGTGATGCGCGTGTCCTTGTCGTGGACTGGCGAGCAGTGGGAGATCGTCTCCGGGCGCTCGCTGCCGCCCGTGGAGGAGCTGGATCGGTCGTGGGTTCTGTGGATCTGACACGCCTCAAGCGACTCGCGATCGCGCTCTTGGCCGCGGTCCTGGCCTCGGTTGCCTTCGCGGCACCGGCTGCTGCTCAGGACACGGACCAGAATGAGTTTCAGTCGTTTTATGAGGACTGCCGCAACGGCGATCTCGACGGTGATGTGCTCGACGGCGGATTGTTCGCCGGCACCGGCGCCCATCAGTGGTTGAGGGAGTCGGCTCAGGCCGGAGGTCTGCGTGAAACGCTCACCGCGCCCGCGCGCGGCGTCGTCTCTGGCGCATGCAACACCGCCGGTGCAGCCCTTCATCCGACCGATGCGATCGAGGCAGTGACGTCCGGCTTCTGGGGCGACCCGATCGGAGACTTCGTCAAGTCCCTCCTGGAGGGAAATGCTCAGGCGTTGTCGCTGATCATGACGATGTGGATTAAGGAGTCACCCTTCTCCGGAGCAGACTTCGAGTCGTCCGTGGCGGGAGTGTTCAACCTGACGCTGTGGGCGCAGGTACTGCTGTTCGTAGTGTCGCTGATCATTGCGGGGGCACGGATGGCGGTCGCCCGGAACCGCGGATTGGGTGATGGGTTCGAGGACGTCGGACAACTCGTCTTCAACTTCATCCTCGCCGGGGCCGCGCTTCCGGCGGTGATCATGTCGCTGCACATGGCCACCGACCTGGTCTCCACGCAGTGGCTCACCGACGGTCTGGGCGGGGATCCAGAGGCCAAGATCAACGCGGTCGCGCTCATCGACGAGGAGACCGGACTCGGGCCGGCCGCGGTATTGATCCTGGTGGTGTTCGCGCTGCTGGGTGCCCTGGCGCAGATGCTGGCGCTAGTGATCCGCGAGGGCCTTCTGGTGGTGGTGGTGGGCCTGCTGCCGCTGGCGGCAGCGTCGTTCGCGCTGAGCACCGGCAAGCAGGCCTTCAAGTCGATGATCGGGTTCGTCGTCGCGGCGCTGCTGTTCAAGCCGGTGGCAACACTGCTGTACCTGGTGGCGTTCTGGCTCAGCTCGGGAACAGAACAGCCGTCGATGATGGAGGCGGTCTCCTCGATGCTGCTGCTGGCCGCCGCCGGCCTCGTACTGCCCGCACTGATGCGCGTCGTCGCCCCGGCGGTGTCTGCCTCGGTGTCCGGCGGCAGCGCCGCAGGCATCGGCGCCGCCGCTGCCGGAGCCACGGGCGCTGTCGCCGGCGCCGCCGGCGCTGCGCTGGGCAACGCCCAGCAGAGCTTTTCCGGCGCAGCGTCATCCTCCGGCTCGGGAAACCAGAGTGCCGCGAACGGCGCGGCCTATCTCGGCCCGCACTCCTCAGGAGGCTCGTCGTCACCGCCGGCGGCCGGCTCTTCGGCTCCGACTCCGTCGGCACCTTCGGGGGGCGGCGCACCAGCTGGAGGCAAGAGCTCCTCGGGCACGGGCACCAGCTCGTCGGGCCGTGTCGGCGGGGCAGTAGCAAGTGCGGCCCGCGGCGCCGGCACCGTAGCGGGCTTCGCCGCCGCCGGCGTGGGCGCGGTGGCGACGGCAGCTCAGACAACGGCTCGAGCGACACAGACGACCGAGCAGATGATCGACGGTGCGCTGGCAGCTCACCCGACACCCCACCACTACCGCTGACGGCAAGGAGATAGCTGGTGTCTGCATCAGGTGAGCAGGCGGACCTTCGGCTCTACACGCTGGGTGAGAAGTCGCAGCGCACCGGCATGTTCGGCCTGCCGCTGCGGGCCACGATCATCGCCGGGATCGCCTTCATCGCGGCGATGTTGGTGCTGATGCAGGGCGGACTAGGCGCGGGAGCGCTCATTGCGGTGCTGGCGGTGGCGTACCTGGCCCCGGCAGTGCTGCGTATCGGTAATCGAACTCTCTACGAGGTGGCTCAAATGCGTTGGCAATTCTGGCGGGCACAGGCCGCTGGCTCCACGGTGTACCGGTCCGGACCCAACTCGCGGGTACCGGGAGGCCGCTACCGGCTGCCCGGTGCCCTGGCCAAGACCGAGCTGCACGTCGGCCGCGACGTGGCCGGCAACGATTTCGCGCTCATCCGAGACCGCGCGCTCAACCAGTACACCGTCCTGCTGGACGCGGCCTCACGCGGCCAGGAGCCGCTGACGGTGGCCGACCGCAACGACATGACCGCCGAATGGGGCGCCTGGCTCGCCGAGCTGTCGCTCAACGACGACGTCGTGGCGGCCACCGTGACCGTCGAGTCGTACCCGACGACCGGGCAGGACCTCATCGCCGCGGTGAAGGACTCGGTCAGCGAGTCCACCCCGGAGATCGCCCGCCGCATCCAGGCGGAGTCGGCGGTGGAGTTCGCTCGCGGCAAGCTCGTCACGCGGTCGTGGATCGCGGTCACCTTCAAGGCCGCCACCGCGATGCAGCGCAAGGACCCCGAGGCGATGGCCACCGATCTGGGTTTCCGGCTGCCCGGGCTGTACCAGCGGCTCGAGTACGCGGGAGTGTCTGCCACACCGATGAACCCGGAGGACGCGATCGGGCTGGCGCTGCGTTGCTACCGCCCCGACCTGGAGGAGACCATCAACAGCGCTCGCCTGTCTGGCGAGCCGCTCGGAGTGGACTGGGACGACGCCGGCCCGGCCGAGGCTGTGGCGAAGTGGAATCACTACCGCCACGAAGACTGGGTGTCCCGCTCGTTCGAGATGGCCGCCCCGCCGGCCGCCGCGTTCCCGGACCACGTCCTGCGGCCCCTGTTGGAGCCGAAGTCAGACATTCCCCGCAAGCGCGTGACACTGATCTACCGCCCGATCGCCGCCGGGGACGGGGTGAGGCAGGTCGAGAAGGAGCACACCGACGCGGTCAACGCTGCGAACAAGACCCGCTCGATCGGCAAGGCCTCTGCCGGCCTGCGCCTGGAGCGCACCGAGGCCGCGCGGCAGGCGCTGGCCCGAGGCGGCCAGCTCGGCGAGTACTCGCTGCTGGTGACGCTCACCCTGCGCAACCCTGAACTGCTCGACCAGGGCTCGGCGATCATCGGCCAGCTCGGCAACCGGTCTCAGCTTCGGCTGCACGCCACCAACGGCCAGCAGGATGCGGCGTTCGCCGCCGCGCTGGGTCTGGGCGTGTTGCTCGATCAGAAGTCCACGATTTCCTCGTTTGCGAAGGCGGAATGATGGCCAGGCGCACCAAGACCCCGGTCGGGCCGGCAGAGCTGGAAGAGCTGCACGCCCGTATCACCGCCGGCGATCAGCTCCCTCCCTGGCCGCACACACGAACCGGCCGTGCGTACAAGCGGTGGTGCGACGAGCACCCCGAGCGGGCCGAGCAGGCGCGCACCGCTCGCCAGGCACCGCAGCTCCGCTACGGAAAGCCCCGGTTCACTAATCGCTACGCCTCCCTCGATGGTCGCGGCTTCAAGGGCGCGTTCTCGGGGCGGATGGCAGTGGTCTCCGCCCCGGCCGCCACCCAGACCTCCACCAACTACGGCTGTGGTTTCAACCCGTGGGTGGTCGGGGCGACCGCCCCGGCGGTCGGCGTCCCTCTGGGGGTTCACGCACAGACCGGCCAGGACGTCTCCGGCGACGTGTTGTCGTGGTTCCGCGCCGGCATCATCGGCAACCCGTCGGCGTTCGTGCTCTCCTTGCCCGGGCTGGGCAAGTCCACGATCATCCGCAAGCAGTTCATCGGCGCGGTCGCCCAGGGCCATGTGCCGATCGTGGCTGGGGACATCAAAGGCGAGTACGTGGCGGTGACCGATGCGATGGTCACCCCGGCCGGAAAGCGCGGGCAGGTGATCCGTCTCGGACATGGGCACGGGCACCTGAACCCGCTGGCCGCCGGCGCTTTGGGCGAGGCGATCCCGGTGATGCAGGCCCATCTGGACGAGCTCCGCGACCGAGGCGAGGACAGCACGCGCCTTGCCGAGGCCATCACCGAAACCGAGGAGTCGGTGCACTCGCGGCAGGTCACGATGGTCGTGGCGCTGGCCGAGCTGATCCGCGGTCGGCCGCTGGCCGACTTCGAGGGTCTGGTCATCTCCACCTCGTTGCGGGAGATGCGCCAGGGCGGCAGGTTCTCCTTCGCCTCCCCGCCGCTGCTGCGGGACCTGGTCGACTACATCCGATCCGGAAACGCCGACCTGCGGCGAGCGCTGTTCGTCGCCGACGAAGCGGAGTACCGGCGCACGGTCCGAACCCTGGTCCAGACGCTGGAGTCGCTGACCGACGGCGTCATGGGCCAGGTGTTCGCCGAGCACACCACCACCAAGATCGACCTCGACGCCCCGGCGATCTGCATCGACGTCTCGGCGATCGCTCGAGGAGACCAGTCGCTCAAGGCGGGCGTGCTCCTGGCCTGCTGGTCCGATGCCTATGGAGCGATGGAGGCCGCGCACGTGCTGGCCGACTGCGGTCTGGCGCCGCAGCGCTACTTCCTGGCGATTCTCGACGAGATGTGGGCGACCCTGGGCGCCGGGGCGGGGATGGTGCAGCGCGTCGACGAGCTCACGCGCCTGAACCGCACGGACGGCACCGGATTGCTGATGATCACCCACACGGGCCGAGACCTGGAGACGCTGCCCAACGAGGTCGACGTCAAGACCGCGATGGGCTTCATCGAGCGGGCCGGCATGGTCATCTGCGGCGGCCTTCCCGCCGGCGAGCTGGAGCGACTCAAGGGCGTCCTCCAGTTCACCGACGCTGAAGCAGCGATGATCACCGCCTGGTCCAAGGGCGCGCCGATCGAGCGCACCGAAGCCCGCGAGCGTAAGAAGCCACCCCTGGGGCGAGGCAAGTTCATGCTCAAGTCCTCCAAGGACGGCACCGCCGGGATCCCGGTGCAGGTTCTGCTGACCGCGACCGAGCGGGAGACCAACATCCACGACACGAACGTGCGCTTCCGCGAACTGCTCGATGGCGTGCACTCCGGACAGGCGGTGCCAGCATGAGCTCAGCCGCGTACGACGCCGATTTCCGCGACCAGGTGGTCGCGCGGCTGGCAGAGCTCGAGCCCCAGTTCCCCTCGACCTCAGCAGCCGCCGAGGTCGTCGCCCGCGAGTTCGGCATCAGCCGCGACTCGGTGCGCCGCTGGTCGGTCGCCGCGGGGACGTGGCAGGCGCACAACTCGTCCACCCTGCGGGCGCTGCAAGCCGAGAACGCGGCCCTTCGAGCGCAGCTAGGGCTGTAGACGGATGCGGTCGGCCAAGCTCGTCGTGGGCATCGTCATCGGGATCATCCTGCTGTCGCTGGTGGTCGTGGTGATCCTCGGAGACGGCAGCGACGATCGGTGCCGCCCGAACGGGGCCATAACCGGCGGCGGGGGAGTGCCCGCCGGCGAGCTCAGCCTGCCGATCGCCGAAGGCGATTACGTCGTGTCCTCGACCTACAAGAGCGCAGACCGGCCCGGCCACCGAGGCATCGACCTAGCCGCCGCCGACGGCACGCCCATGTACGCGATGGCCCCAGGCGTGGTGACAGCCGCCGGCCCCGCCAGCGGGTTCGGCAACTGGATCGTCATCGACCACACCATCGACGGTCAGCCCTACTCGACCGTCTACGGCCATATGTGGGACGACGGAGTGGCCGTGCAGGTGGGCGACACCGTTGCCGCAGGACAGCACATCGGTGAGGTCGGCAACAACGGCCAGTCCACCGGCGCCCACCTGCACTTCGAAGTGTGGCAGGGCGGGCGCCTGACCGGTGGGAGCGAGACCGATCCGCAGCCGTGGCTCGACCGAGCGGCGAACCCGGGCTCGGGAGGCAGTGAGCCGCCCACCGACGAGTCAACGACCTCCCGCCAGCCGTCTCCGCGCTCGAGTGGGGAGATGCCCGATTCGGACAAGATCGCCTCCAAGGAGAACTTGCAGGTCGACTCGATCCGGGTGGCCCGGGCCGTGGCGCAGCGCTTTCCCGACGTGAAGACCATCGGCGGGTGGCGGCCTGTTGATGCCTACCCCGATCACCCGTCGGGCCGCGCCGTGGACATCATGATCCCGGACTACTCCTCGAGCGAGGGCCGCGAGCTGGGCAATCGCATCAAGAACTACCTGCTGACGCACCGCGAGTTCTTCAACATCGAGTACCTGATCTGGCGGCAGCAGTACATCCCCGCCACCGGGCAGCCCAACCAGATGGAGGACCGGGGCGACCCGACCCAGAACCACTTCGACCACGTGCACGTCACCGTCGCCGGCGGCGGAAAGCCCACCCCGGACCAGCGCTACGGCGCCGCCCCCACCGACGGTGCCGACGACTCCTCCGAGACCACCGGCGCCGCCGGGGGCGACGACTGCGCCCCGGATTTCGGGCATCGCAGCCTGAACGCGGGCGAGATCCCCGCCGAACTGCGCAAGTGGATCGACCTGGGAGGCCAGGTCTGCCGCGAAGTCGACTCTCCGCTGCTGGCCGGGCTGCTGTACCACGAATCAGCCGGCTTCCAGGCCACGGCGGTCTCGACGGCCGGGGCGCAAGGGTACGGGCAGTTCATGCCCGGCACGTGGGCGGCCAAGGGCGCCAAGGTCGACGACAACGGCCAGATCGCCGGACCTCCCGGCTCGGGCTCTCCGTCGGACCCGGCGGACGCGACAATGGCCGCCGCCCGCTACCTGTGCGAGATCGCCGAGGGCCAGCGAGAGGGCATCGCCTCGGGCGAGCTCAGTGGCGACCCGCAGACGCTGATGCTGGCCGGCTATAACGCCGGCCCCGGCGCCGTGCAGCAGTTCGGCGGGGTACCGCCGTATGCCGAGACGCAAAAGTACGTGGTCATCGTGCCGCAAGAGGCCGCAAGGTTCGCCGCCGCATGAACACCGCCGACGACAGGAGGAGACAGCGATGAACACCAAAGGCGTAGCCGTGGTCGCCGCGGCGGTGGTGGCGGTAGTGGTCGCCGCCGTCGCGATGGCTCTGACACTTGGCCGCGATGATGAACCGGGAACCGATGCGCACGTGCACATCGACCCGATCACAACCGCCGACGAAGTGGCGGTGGCGGTGATGGCAGGGATTCACACGTGGACCCCCGCGCAGCAGCAGTCCCCGTGGGATGCGATGCACGCAATCTCCGGCCAGCTCACCGGCCAATTGGCAGACGCGGCCACCACCCGCCCGGACCCAGATCCTGCCCCTAGGCAGTGGTCGGCATGGGCGCGCTCGGGTGACCGCGTGATCGGCGCCGCGCGCCTGGCCGGAGATCAGGACCCCGTCCCGCAGGACGCGAGCGAAGCTCGACGCCTGGTCACGGTGCAGCAGAAAGTGCTGCACCCCGACGGAGCAACGACCCCGCTCGAGCGCATCACCGCGACCGTCGAGCTCAAGCGCACCGGCGAGACGTGGAAGGTCGCCAGCTACCAATACCGATCTGTGGGCGAGTAACCGCGCACATCACACCAGGGAGGCAACAATGGCAGGCAAGGACCTGGCACGAACGTCCCAGACCCGCGAGCCCGGACCCACGATCGCGCTGGTCATGATGGGCGTGGTGGCGGCCGCAGTGATCGCGGTGTGGGGCAGTATCACCCTCGGCGAATCCATCGCCCCCACCGGTCAACAGGTTCCCGGTAACCCCGCGGTGGCGGTGATCGACCTGGCCCAGGGGCAGGTGCAGTGGACCACCGGCGCCACGGTCGTCGCCGTGGCCCTGGTGGTGATCGCCGTCGTGCTCGTGGCCGTGGTGGCGGCGCTCGTCGGGCGCCGGCAGGGCCGCAGGACCCGCGTCGATGGGATCACCAAGCACCTGGCGGGCCGCGCTGACGTGAAGTCACTGTCGGCCAAGAGCGTGGTCCGCGCCAACCGCGAGCGAGGCGACACCACCCAGACCCCGGGGGTGTACATCGGCAAGGAGGTCGCTACCGGCCAAGATCTCTGGGGCGGGTGGGAAGACCTGCATCTGGATCTGTGGGGTCCCCGCCAGGGAAAGACCTCCAGCCGCATCATCCCGATGATCCGCCGCGCACCGGGCATCTGCATCTCCACCTCGTGCAAGCGCGACGTCATCGAAGCCACGATGCCGTTCCGTCAGCAGGTCGGCCGCGTCTGGGTGCTCGACCCGCAGGACAAGGCGGTCGGGCTGGACACCTCCAAGTGGTACTTCGACCCGCTGGACTTCGTGCGCCGCGACCAGTGGTGGGACGGCAACGCCGAGGAGCTCGCCGAGATCTTCAACGCCGCCACCGCCCGCGGGGAGGCCGGCAGCGACCCCAACGCGTACTTCTACTCCCAGGCCGTGGACCTGCTCGCCTCGCTGTTCCTGGCAGCGGCGATGAAGAACCGTCCCATCACCGATGTCTACGGATGGGTCTCCAATCTCGAAGACGCCACCCCAGTCGACATCCTGGCCGACAGCCAGTGGAAGCCGCAGGCCGCGGACCTGGCCAGCAAGTACAACGCCGAGCCCCGCACCCGCTCCAACGTGTTCTCCGCGGCCAAGAACATGATCTCCTGCCTGGGGCGCAGGCAGATCGTGCGGTGGCTGACCCCCCAGGCCGGCGCCCAGCGTTTCGACCCGGTCGCCTTCGCAAACTCTGAGGCCGACACGCTGTATCTGGTCTCCGACGAAGAGAACCCGATCGGCCGGCCGGTGACGTCCATCCTGACCGTCGCGGTGTTCAAGGCCCTGGTCGACCGGGCCGACACCTGCCCCGGTTCGCGCCTGCCGGTGCCGGTGACCGCCGCCCTGGACGAGATCGCCAACATCGTGCGGTGGCCCAGGCTTCCCGACTACTACTCGACCTTCGGCTCCCGAGGCATCATCTGCTCGACCGTGCTCCAGTCCTACGCCCAAGGCGTGGAAGTGTGGGGCGAGCAGGGCATGAAGAAGCTGTGGTCTGCCGCCGCGATCGTCGTCATCGGCCCCGGCCACAAGGACTACCGATTCCTCGACGAGCTGGCCCATCTCATCGGCACCCACACCGAACAGCAACGCTCCATCTCCAGCGGCGGCGGCGATCGCGGGCGGTCCGTGTCGACCCAGACGGTCGAGAAGCAGACCATCACCGCCGCCGAGCTGGCCGCTCTGCCGTTCGGTCGGATGATCGTCCTGGCCACCGGCCGGCGCCCCATCCTGGCCCGGATGGTCCGGTGGGACCACCAGGACCTCCCCTCCGCACCTGAGAAGACCGAAGAGGCCGCAGCGTGAGCCACCTGTTCGACAAGAAGATCGTCGAGGCATTCGGTGAGACCCTCGCGGCGGTGACCAAAGAGTCGCTACCTGCTGCTGTAGAGGATGTTCTGGCAACACCCGGCCTCACCGACCACCTTGCCCGCACCGTGGAGAGGGAGGTCCAGCGGTTCGCCGAAACTGAGCTTGGCGTGCCGCCCATCCTGCGGTTCACCGACGAGTTCGCTTTCTTCGACGACTACCTGCGACTGGCCTACGAGTCGACGGGCATGAGCCAGAAGTGGTGCTCGCGCTGGTGGGCGCACCGCTCGGTCCGATTCCGTATCCGTTCGATGTGGCTCGCGTACGAGTCACTGGCCCGCCGGGACCCGGCCACCTGCGATGAGGTGTTCCTCCGCACGATCGGCGACCACCACATGCCGCTGCTCACGGGAGAGCGCTCGCCAATGGTCGCCTGCACGTCCGGTCACCAACCGGGCAAGCCCTTGAAATCGGACCCCATTGAGGAAGGCACGCTATGAGCTCGCATCCCAGCGACCCGGTGGTCGCCGATCTGATCCGTCACGCCCGCGTGGGCGCGGCAGCTAATCCGTACCCGCCGCGGACTCGCTCGCTCGGCGAGCACTCCGCCCGCCAACACTCGGTCGGATCGCTCGTTATGGAGACCGCTCGCGCAGACACCGGCGTATCCGAAGAGGTCGCTCAGGCGCGGCGAGAAGTGATCGCCGCCGAGCTGGAGCGCAGGCGGCTGGTGCAGGCCGCCCAGGAAGCGCGCCGGCAGGCAGAACTCGATCGGACCCAGGCCGAGCAAGAGCGCGATGAGGCCGTTCGCCGCGCACGCGAGCGGTCAGGACCGGACCCGGACTTCTTGACCCTGGCGGTGATCGCAGCGGTGACCCTGGAGATCACCGAGTACGAGCTGGCCGGCGTGTTCGATGCGGCGATCACCGACACCCCCGGCCTCTCGGCGGCCGATACCGCCGACCTCGCAGGCGAGCGCAGGGTCGGCCTCACCGAGGAGCTGCTGCACACCGAGGTGGCCGCCGTCGGCGGCTCGCCGGTAGTCGCAGACGTCATCGACACCGGCGTAGGGGCACAGACACCGTCCCAGCTCATCACCCAATCTGAGCAGGAAGCTCAGCCCGCCGCTGCCACCTTCGACAGCGCTGCGGTGTCCGTCGATACAGCGCCGGAGGTAGAAGAGCTATGAGCGCACAGGCGTTTGGCAACGACCAGATGAGGACCTACCTCGCCGATACCCTGGCAGTGGCCGACTCCCCGTTGACGGTCATGCCGCAAGACCCACAGGACCCGTGGGATGTCCGATTTCACGACGCACGGTTCGACTCGCACATGAGTATCAGGCAGGACCGCTTGATGGGCCTGCTCGACACCAGGTCTCCCGGAGCCGCCGCAAAGGGGGCTTGAGTACCGGTCCGCGGTCGGTGAGATCGCGATGGCGCTCACGGAATACCCCGATGATTGGTACACCGTCGACACGTACCGTGGCGCCGAGATAGCCATGTACTCGGGCCTGCTCAGCGTGTATCTGCACTCAGCCGATATGGAGATCGACGTTCCGATCGACCACATCGACCTCGATCGCCCCGACCTGATCGGTCCACGCGCAAGGGCCGCGATTGAGGACCGTCTCGACCAGACCACGGGCACCACCGCCGATTCCCGATGGGCCCTTACATACCCAGTCGGCGACGAGATCAAGATTGGGCAGCTTCCCCCGCCTGCGTGGTCTCCCGGTCCGGTTACCTCGGCCGATTCGCCGCCGACGGCGAATCCGTTCACGGAGTCGTACCTGAGCCACCGCGCTGATCGTACGTTCGAGGCCAGGGCCGCCGAAGTGACGGAAGCGGACTTTGCTGAGCCCCCCGTGATCGAGACGTAGCCAAGTAGGACCAGGACGCGTGTTAACTTATGCTTAGGCGGTGTCTAGCGAATCTGGTGCAGGCTGCGGATGTGCCGTTGCCATAGGTGTTGCCCTCTTGCTGGGGTTGGGAATGTGTTCGTCCTCTGACGACGACAGCACATCGCGCAGCCCCGGCAGCTCGAGCAGCGGCAGTTCAAGTAGTAGTGGCGCCCGTCTTAGCCCATTGGATTGTGAAGCGCTGAGGATGACGGCCCTGGACAACGAGAACCCCGAGCCGTGGAAGGCGATGGACAAGTACGACAAGTACTGCTGACAACTCCCTGTCGTCTCTGGCTCACCACGGGTCGGGGGAGGAATCGGTGGTGGTTCCCCAATCCCATTGCGGTCCGGATGTCGACTCGACGTCCGGGCCGCGTTCTTGTTCTGCGGCACGGTGGGCCAGATAGGACTCAGCGAAGTCGTCAGACGCCGCGGGTGCCGGCGCGGTGGTGAGCGAGCCGTACGTGGTCGCCAGCCACGCTGCCAGTTCGGTGTCGGTGGCCGGCGCGATTGGGGGAGGGGTGGGCAGGGCGTCCCGGTCCCGGTCCTCATTTGTCGCGTGACGTATCCGGTGCGCGATGACGGGCCCTGGATTGTCGGCGGTCTCCAGGTTCGCGGTGGCCTCGGCCCACAGCACGCGGGGGTCGTAGCCGGTCTTGGCGGCGTCGGTCCAGGCTCGGGCGAGAGCGTCGTATTGGTCGCCTCCGGGCTCGAGGTGTCGGCTGTAGAGGCGCGGCAGGGCGTCGATGTAGGTGGGCAGCGTGGAGCTGGTGAAGGATTCAGCAGCGAGGTCGACGCCGTGGCGGTACAGCGCTTCAATGCGCGCCGGGTCGGTGGCGTTATCCATCTCCTCGCGCAGGGTTGCGGTCGCGGAGGCTTGGTGGGTGTCGCGCCTGAGAATGGCGGCCAGTACCTCGGCGGCGGTGGGGGCGTCGTGGTCGCCGGCTGAGTGCATGTGGGCGTCTTCGGCTGACAGGTCGACCGTGGGTTCGCACACGGCGTAGGCGCGGTTCTCTCGTCTGCCGCGGGTCATTGCGACGTACAGGCCGGCACGGTCCACCGAGGTGTCGACGACTGCGTGGGTGGTGTCGACGGTGGCGCCCTGGGCACGGTGGATGGTCGTGGCGTAGCCCAGGTGCATGCTCCTGGTCGCGTAGCTGGCAGGCACGAGCATCTCGTTGCCGGTGTTGATGTCACGCACGCTTAGTGAGCCGTCGTCGGCGATGCCGGTGAGGGTGAATAGTTGGCCGTTGATCACCCGGCCGAGGTACTTGCTGTCGGAGGTGTAGAGCTTGGCGTTCTCACGGGCGATGATCGTGTCGCCGACGCCGACGGTGTCGCCTCGGGAAAGGCGCGTCGTGCGGGTGTCATCGACGTGTCCGTGGGCGATCCGGTCGGCGCGAATGACCTCGTTGAGCGAGTCGACGTCGCTGTTGTTCGAGGCGATGACCAGGCTCCTGCGGCCGGCCCTGGTGTCGTCGAGGAAGGCTTGAACGGCGTCGGTGAGCATCTGTTCGCGGTGCCCGCCACGGATCCAGCCACGGTGTGCGTAGAGGTCCAGGGCGTCGGTGTTGCCTTCGCGTAGGGCGAGCGTTGCCTCGGCCTGCTCGGTGTCTGCTCCCATGCGCATGACTTCGCGCAGTTCGACTGTTCCCGGGGTGCGGGTCAGGTCGGCGAACAGGCCGCCGGTCTCGACGGCGGCGAGCTGTTTCGGGTCTCCGATCAGGCGCAGGACGGCGCCGGATTCGGCGGCGATTTCGGTCAGCGCGGCGAGGTTTTCGGTGCTGGCCATGCCCGCTTCGTCGACTAGCAGCATGTCGCCGGGGCGGATGGTCACCGGCAGCGCCTCGAGGCTCCTTCCCGGGGCGCCTGGGTTGCGACCGAGCCAGGTGAAGGTCAGGGAGTCAATGGTGTGGCAGTCGGTGCCGATGTCGCCTGCCAGCACGCTGGCCGCTGCCGCGGAGGGCGCTAGACCGATGACGTGGCGGCCCGTGTTCTCCCATGCCTGCACGACCACTTTCATGGCGGTGGTCTTGCCGGTGCCGGCCGGTCCGACGCCGGCGGCGAGCAGGGTTCCAGCTCCGACGAGGTGGTGGGCCAGTTCGGTCTGGCCGGTGTTGAGCGGCCATCCTGTGGCCCTCGCGTGGGCGGCAAGAGCCTTTTCTAGCGTGGCGCGGGACGCGATCACTGCCACGGGTGTGCGAGCTGCGTCGAGGACGCGGGTCTCGGCGTCGAGCACGGCCTGGGTGGTGTACTTCTCGGCGTTGGCGTGCCGGTCTATACCTGCGCCGGTGTGACCGGTCAGGGGCTCGGGCAGGCTCAGCGGCTCGGGGGGCGTCAGCTCCACCATGAGCTCTCGGAGCGCGATGTCCATGACCGTGGCGTGGGCCTGGTCGAGAGCGCCTGAGGAGGCGAACCGGTAGCCCTTCAGGAGGGTGGATACGGCGGTGTCGACGTGCGACCGGCGGAACTGAGCGCGGCGTGACGACACCGATTGGACGGCCTGCGCGGCGACCTGTCGGGCGTGGCTTTCGGCGTCGAAAACCTCGCGCGGCGCATCGACGGTGGCCTGCTCGGTGACGTCCCGGACAACGGATGAGACGGCGTCGGCGCCGATGGTCTGCTCGGCCACCCGGCGCCAGGCGGCTCGGTGCTCATCGAGGGATTGGGCGGGCTTTTTGGCGTCGCGGGTGTCGAGGATCGCCTTCTGCCACAGGGCGTACGCCGCTCGCTGGGTGGGCTGGCGACCGTTCTTCTCTACGTACTGGGCAACGAGCTGCTCGTAGACCGGACGGGCTAGTGCTCGACGCGTGGAGAACACGTCAATGAGACGGCGGTCGATGCCCTTGATTTCCCAGATCGGCGCTTTGTCCGGGTGCGGGTAGTGCGCCTGGAAGTCCAGCCCCATCCGGCGGGAGAGCAGGTCGTGCAGGACCGCGTCGTAGCGTGCCGAGATCGCCTGGTGCATCTGGTGGATCGTCCGCGAATCCAGCGTGCGCCACCGGCCGTCGGGGCCTTGCACCTTGTTGGCGATCAACACGTGCGAGTGCAGGTCCGGGTCTCCGCCACGGGTGTCGAAGTGCGTGAACTCAGCTGCGACGATGCCCCTGGTTTTCACCTGCTCGATGCCGCCGGCGCCCACGCGGGTGTAGATCGCATTCTCCTCGGCCCATCGCAGGGCCTCGGCCACGGCCTCATGGTGTAGCGCCGCCACTTTCGAGGCCGTTTGCTTGTCGGACAGCGCCCACAGAACGCTGACACTTTTGACCGGTGAGAAGGTGAAATCGAACCCGGCGACGGCCTGGCGGACCTTGTCCCGTTCGCGGTTTACCCAGGCGATGACGTCCTTGCCGGAGGCGTGTTCGTAGCCGAACTCGCTCGTGTAGAACGGGCGGGCCACGCTCTCGGCAAGGTGGTTTCTCTCGTCGGGAGTGGGGCGGCGGCCCTCGGCGGCGAGGAACGACTTTTCGGCGGCGGAGATCGCGGCGAGGACCGGGACATCGCCGGAGTACAGGGGGTAGAAGCGGCCCAGCTTGCAGGAGGCCAGGCTCTTCCCTTCGGCCATCATCTGATCGGTGTCCGGGTGTAGCCCTTCGCCGTACAGGGCGGCCATTTGGACCTCGCCCACGACTGTGCCGGCGGTTGCTGTCTCAGACAGAAGGCCGGCCAATCCGCTGCCAATCCACCGCCCCGGCGGTGTGCCCTTGGCCGCGTAGTAGTCCGACAGCGACTTGCCTTCGGGGTCAGCGTCATGGGTGGCGACCGAGCGCAGCAGGTACTGGTATCCAGTACCGGCGTGCACCGCTCGGAGGCTCATCATGAGCCCCAGCGTAGAGGCGCCCCGGGGCGGCGTCTACGCACGCCGCGCCGTCGGCGCGCTGAGAAGGCATTTTCCGGACGTCACTAGTAGTGCCTACTGTGTGTGGCTGTTAGAGCGAGCAGCAGCGAGTGTCGAGTCTGGCCACGGCGGTGGCGGATCTACGGGGGCCAGCGTGAACGACGAGGTGGTCGGGTGGGGAGTGGTTGGTGCTAGCGGGTGTCGTAGGAGTGCTTTAGGGTTTGGTTTATGGCTGCTACGAAGACTGATTCGCGTTCACAGACCGCGCGGGCCCGTGCCCGCCAAGCGATGGCGGACGAGCTCGAGCGGGCGCGCAAGCGCGAGTCCAAGCTCGTGGCGGTGTTCTCCGCGATCGACGCCCGCGCCGACGCCGAAGCCGCACTCGGTGATGCGCTCATCGAGCTCAAAGACCTCGGCGTCGTCCAGGCCGACCTGGCCGAGATGACCGGACTGTCCGCTCGCGAGGTCGGCGCCGCCATTCGCGCGGCGAAGGAGCTCGTCGACGGCGAGCCCACTGAAACATCGCCCGACTCCTCCATCGACGCAGACGCTCGCGGTGAGGATTCCCAGTCGGACAACAACGGTGCCCACGATCACTGACCCCCACCACGACCCGGGGGTCGCCGACATTCCCTTGCCCGGAATGGACCTCGGGGCGGGGTCCCACACGTCGGTGCGGCCTTCTCGTCCGTACGATCCGACACTGCCTCCCACCAGAGCCGCAATCACCGCGTTCTGGTCCCGCGTCGTCAAGGCACCCGCCGGCGGGTGTTGGATCTGGACCGGAGCAATCTCCGATGGCTACGGAAGGATCAGCTGGCGATCAGGCGGAATCAGCCGCACCGAGTACGCCCACCGCTTCGCACTTGTCATCGCCGGCGAACTCGACGCGGGTGCAATCGGCGAGCACCGCTGCAACGAACCGCTGTGCGTGCGCGTCGACCCGGCTCACCTCATCGCCTCCACTCAGTCGGCGAACCTGCTCTACGCGGTGGCCTGTGGCCGCACCGGGATCATCCGCAGCCTGGCCGAGCGCCACGATCGCCAGGCCCGCTCACTGGCCGTCCGCAACGCCGTGGCAGACGGCTGGGACCCGGTCGCCTACGCACGGGCATCCGGCAACGCCGCACCGCTCGACACACCCCCACTGTTCTGAAGGCTGCAGTACAGTCGCCCCAAGAGATGGCCTCGCCGGGCGGCGGGGCCATCTGCCGTTGGCGGACCGGGCCAGGATGTGTCAGCGGGGCGCTGCTTGTCGGCGTAGCCGGCGCAGCTGCCAGTACCGCGGGACCGTCCACCGCAGCGGGGTCCTATCGATCACCCACAGCGCCAACCGCGACCGATAGTGCACGCCCGTGGCGCACCGCGAACGACCAATGACCGACAAACCACGCAAGTAGACCGAGCGCCGCTACCGCCGACCCCACGCGCAACCGGCGGCAAGGCCACCGCGCCGCCAGCGACGACAGCGATAGCCAGCAGCGCGGTCTCCAGATCCCACATTCCACACTCCTGTCGCTAACGCCTTCCCTCCGCGGCGCCACACGGGCCGCGGCGCTCCACAGACCTCACGGCCGGATCGGCTGTCAGTGTGGCTTTCCCCTCCGACAGTCAGTGCGTTTCGTGCTCTGGCGAGCTGGCTATGACTGGCCCGGTTGATCCGACTGGCCTGGCTTGCGAGCGGTCTCGCGCAGCGAGTCCAGGACCTCACGCAGGGTGTCCGAGGTGGCCTCAGCCCGGACCCGTGCCCGGTCGGACTCCTCGGCCTTGGCGCGCGCGACCGCGGCGTCCTGGCGCACGGTCTCGAGCTGACCGCGCAGCTGCTCAAGCTCGCCGCGCACTGCCTCGAGCTCGCCGAGTGCGCGGTCGCGGACCGCGACAGCCTCGTCGCGTTGCGACTCCGCTTGCTCGGCCGCCTCCAGTGCGGCGGCCTCGCCGCCGCGGGCTGCATCGAGCGCCACAGCGGCCTGCTCGTCCGCCTGCTCGGCGGCCCGCTTCCACGCCGCGGCCCACACCGAGGCCACCATCGCCGACATTGCCTCCGACAGATCTGGGGCCTCGGGCACATCCCCGGCAACGCCGGTGGCGTGCTCGCGCATCCATGCGGCCACCTCACCGATGCGTACCCCCGCTTCGCGCTGCACGCTGCGCACGGTGACCTTGTCCCCCCGTGCAACGAGTACCCCATAGGCTCGAGCGATCTTCTCCGGCGTCGACATGACAGCCCTCCAGTCAGGTAGCGGGTAACCGGTAACCCCTTTCGTTACCCACGTTACCACCGAGGCTGGACAGGGCCCAGCCATCCGCGCTTTCAGGGCCGGGGGCGGGCGCGAGCTGGCCGTCGACGGGGGCCGCCGGCGCGGCGAGGGAGAGCCAGATTCTGGCCACGCCGCTGTGGCCCCAGCCGCGGACGAGACAGCGGGCCGAGACCTAACCGCTATGCGGCCACTGGGCGCCCGCGGGCCGGCGTGGCCACCGGCAGGCCCGCGCCGTGCGGCGGCGCCGATCCGGCCATCGAGACCACGCCCAGAAGTGTGAGGACTCCCGCGCAGGAGCTCTCGACACTCCAACGCTGCGCCATCCGGCCGGGCTTTTGCATACAGGCGCGGGACGCGGGAAGTCACAATGGAGCACCAACTCGGCATCCTGTACACTTTTGCGTACAGGAGGGGTTGAGATGAAGACAATGAGCTACACCGAGTCCCGGGCCCGCTACGCCGAGGTCCTCGACGGGGTCACCAACGACCGCGAAGAGGTCATCATCACCCGCGCCGGCCACGAACCGGTGGTGATGGTCTCCCTCGACGACTACGAGTCCCTGCGCGAGACCGCCCACCTCATGCGATCACCGGCTAACGCCCGACGTCTGCTCGATGCGATGGAGCGGCTCGAGTCCGGCCGCGGACAGGCGCGCGACCTGCTCGACGCCGACTGACGTGCTGCTCGTCTGGGACGACAACGCCTGGCAGGACTACCTCTGGTGGCAACAACAGGACCGCAAGATCCTCAAACGCATCAACCTGCTCCTGCAGGACATCACCCGCAACGGCAATGAAGGAATCGGCAAACCCGAACCCCTCAAATACGACTTCGCCGGATACTGGTCCAGACGCATCACCGACGAGCACCGACTCGTCTACAAAGTCACCGAAACCGAAGTCCGCATCGCGACCTGCCGCTACCACTACGGATGACCTTGCTGCCCACGCGGCATGCGACCGGGATGCAGCCCCCAAGAGGCCCTTGGCATGAAGCGTCAACGAATGTTATTGCGCGTCATTTATCCGCCTCATGCATACTGTGATCCTGCAAAAGGCACGCATCACAATAGGGGAAGCAATGGCTCAGCAATTTCAGGTGAGATTCATCGACGATCTCGACGGAACCGACCTAGGCGAGAAGGCGAACATTATTTCTTTTGCCTTTGAGGGCAAGGAGTACGCCATTGACCTCAGTGATGACAACGCCGAGGCGTTCCGCGAGGCGGTAGCGCCGTACATCCAGGCCGGCCATCGGGTGACCGGGAGCAAGACCAAGGCCGCCCGCAGAACTGCGGCCCCGACCGGAAACACTAAAGCGATACGCGACTGGGCCCGCAACAATGGCTACGACATCTCCGACCGCGGACGGATTCCCGCTGACGTGGCCGACGCGTACGCAGCGGCAAACTAGGCCGACCGCCCGGTGCCCCCAGAAGTAATCGTTTCACCCGCTCAGGGCAGCCAATTCTGAAACCTGCCCTGAGTGGACATAGGGCCAGAAAAGTACTCCTGCCAGCCAAGATGTTAACGCCGATAATTTACCTTATGTAAAGTCAAAGGTGCCGGGTTGTCGGCCGAGCGAACTCAACCATTCCCCGGTTGCCCGTGCGCCCTGTCCGGAACCGCGCATGGTCGGACTGCGGGCCATTGCTTCGCGAGTCGTTCTGCGTTGGTCGCTAGCCGATGCAAAAATGCTCAAACGACTGTCACATGCGTGGAGCTTTCGACCGGCTGTGGTTCTTTGCTGAGCATGGCCAGGGCGAGCACGGCGGTTGCCAGTAGGACGCCCGCGCCGACGATCAAGGCTGTGCTGTATCCATCAATGAGCCCTTGTGGGCCAGAGTTACCGGCCCTGGCGGTGACGGTGGCGGCGACGCCGGCGAGGATTGCCAGGCCGAGGGCGACGCCGATCTGCTGTGCGGAGTTGAGCAGCGCTGAGGCAATGCCCGCCCGGTCGGGCTGGACGCCGTAGACGGCGGCTTGGGTCAGTGCGATCGTGCCCAGGCCGAAGCCCAGTGCGATGAGGAGCATCGCCGGTGCCATCAGCGACCAGTAATTGGTCTCCATCTCGATTAGCGAGAACCAGAACACGCCTCCCGCTCCCAGTGTCGCGCCGATGGCGGCCACGTAGCGGGGCCCGGTCTTGAGAAGTAGTTTTGGCGCGATTCCGGCGCCGAGCATGATGCCGAGGGCGAAGGGCAGCCAGGATAGGCCGGTGCGCAGCGGGCTGAAGCCTGCAACTTGCTGCATGTAGAGGGTGATTACGTAGAACGTGCCCATCGGCCCGATCGCCAGGCCCAGCATCGTCAGATATGCGCCGGCACGGTTGTGATCATCAAACAGGCTCAGCGGCACCAATGGACTGTTGGTGGAACGCTGCGTGCGGACGAACATTGCTAGCAGAACAACGGCGACCGCGATGAGGATGTAGGCGACGGCGTCGGTGAGCCCGTCCTCGCCGAAGCGGGTGATCGCGTAGACGAGACTGACCATGCCTGCGGTAGCTAGGGCGGCCCCGATCCCACCGAGGCGACCACCGTGGCGCCCGGCAGAGGCCAGGGTACGGGTACCCAGAAGCACCAGCACTCCGATGGGGACGTTGATGAAGAACACCCACCGCCAGTTGAGCACGTCGGTGAGCACACCCCCGAGTAGGAGGCCGAGGATGATTCCGAGGCCGGACATGGCCCCATAGAGCGAGAGCGCCTGATCGCGCATCTTCCGCTCGGAGAACGTCGTCGCGATCAGCGCGAGCGCGTTGGGAGCAGCCATCGCCGCCCCGATTCCCTGCACGGCTCGGGCAGCGATGAGCATCTCCACACTCACGCCGAGGCCGCCGAGAAGGGAGGCGCCGACGAAGACCGAGAGACCGAGTCGCAGCGTGCGCCTGCGGCCCCAGAGATCGCCAACCCTGCCGCCCAGGAGCAGAAGCGCGCCAAAGGCGAGGATGTAGGCGTTGACCACCCAGGGCAGCAGCGTCGGTGCGATATCGAGCTCGCGCTGGATGCTCGGCAAGGCGATGTTCACGATCGAGTCGTCGAGCACCACCATCAGCTGGGCCGAGGCAATCACCAGCAGTGGGATTAACCCGCCGCCGACCGGCTTTATGGACGTCATCAGGTGTCCCTCCTCCGCGCAGCCCGATGCCGCGCGAAACGCACCGTACAGTACCCCGGGGGGGTATCAACAACCCATATCCCCACCCCATACCTGACGCACTCGGGCCCCGACTGCCGAAATGCTGAAAGCCCCGTTGCCTATATACCCCTCAGGGGTATACAGTCTCATCATCCACATACCCCTGCGGGGTATATAGAAGGCAGGGCTCCGCCATGACGACCAACCCGCATCCCACATCCAGTTGCTGCAGCACCACAGCCACCGAACCCGCCAGCGGCCGGGAGAACTCGCCCGTTGTTAATGAGGCGCCCATCGAGCATCAGCACGGGTACATCAGCGACAAGCAGGCGTATCTCCGGCGCATGAGCCGCATCGAAGGTCAGGCCCGCGGCGTGTCCAAGATGATCGCCGATGAGAAGTACTGCATCGACATCCTCACCCAGGTCAGCGCCCTCACCCGTGCGCTCCAGAGCGTCGCCACCGGCCTCCTCGACGACCATCTCAAGCACTGCGTGCTGGACGCGGCCAAGCTCAGCGACGACGAAGCCGCAATCAAGCTCCAAGAAGCCAGCGACGCCATCGCCCGATTCATCCGCTCCTGACACGACTAGTAGTCCCACCTCTGCTGACCAGCAACGGATGCACACGCGAACCGGAAGGACACCCCTCGATGACCAGCAAAAAGATCTTCGTCTCCGCCGCCGTGACCGCCGTCGCCCTGGCGCTGTCCGCCTGTACCGATAGCGGTGACGACACGGCGGCCGCGCCCACCACTCCGGCCGGAACTACTACTTTCGCGACCGCCCCCGGCGAGGCCGCGCAGCACTCCGAGGTCGACGTGATGTTCGCGCAGATGATGATCCCGCACCACCAGCAGGCGATCGAGATGAGCGAGATCACCCTGGCTAAAGACGACGTCCCCGCCGACGTCGCGGCACTGGCAGAGGAGATCAAGGCTGCTCAGGGCCCGGAGATCGCGCAGTTGACCGACTGGCTCGAGCAGTGGGAAGAGCCCATCGAGGCGCAGGACGGTCACGGCGGTCACGACATGTCCATGATGGAGGGAATGCTCTCCGATGATGAGCTCCGGGAGCTGTCCCAGGCCCAGGGAGCCGACGCCGCCCGGATGTTTTTGGAGCAGATGATCGCCCATCACCAGGGCGCCATCGCCATGGCCGAGGACGAGGTCGAAGGTGGCCGTTACCAGCCTGCGGTCGAGTTGGCCCAGACCATCATCGACACCCAGCAGCAGGAGATCGACACCATGCGCGACCTGCTCACCTCGCTCTAACCACCCGATCGCCAGGGGCCACACCGGCCCGGCACGACACCCGAGACACCACACCACGCGGAGAGGAAGATCCATGTTGTCCACAACGCGCTCTGCGCTCCCACTCACAGCGGTCAAGGAAGCGTGTTCGTGCTGCTCCACGCCCACGGGCCTAGGACGGATCGCCGCCACCGGCCGTCCGCAGGCTGACGATGATGCCGCCGTGGCCGCCGGCGCTCACACGGAGACAGACAAATGAGTCAGCCACACGATCACCACCACCATGATCGCCGCGGCGGACCCGGTGACGGTTCGGCCGGGCGCCCCGACGAGATGGCCACCTCGGTAGCCGACCATCATCACTCGGGCGCGGCAAACGACGCGGCGGGCCACGGCCACACCGGGCAGCATCACGCCGGTCATGAAGACCATGGCGGTCATGCGGGGCACGCAGACCACGTCGGGCAGTTCCGACGGCTGTTCTGGATCATGCTCGTTTTGGCAGTGCCGGTGGTGGCGTTCAACGAGATGTTCGCCGACCTCATCGGCTACGAGCTGCCGGAGGCCGGCTGGGTGTGGTGGGTCTCCCCCGCCCTGGGCACGGTGATCTACCTCCGGGGTGGCCGGCCGTTCCTGACCGGCGCGCTGTCCGAGGTCCGCGCTCGCCAGCCCGGAATGATGCTGCTCATCGGCCTGGCGATCACGGTGGCGTTCATCGCCTCCTGGGGTGCCAGCCTGGGCGTGCTCGATCATGCGTTGAACTTCTGGTGGGAACTGGCCCTGCTGGTGGTGATCATGCTGCTGGGCCACTGGATCGAGATGCGCTCCCTGGCGCAGACCACGTCCGCGCTTGATTCACTGGCGGCGCTGCTGCCGGATGAGGCCGAGAAGGTCGACGGCGAGAACGTCATCACCGTCGCCCCGGCCGAGCTGCAGGTCGGGGATGTGGTGATCGTCCGCCCGGGGGCGTCGGTTCCCGCCGACGGGCGGATCATCGACGGCTCGGCCAGCATGGACGAATCCATGGTCACCGGCGAATCCCGGGCGGTCCGCCGCGAGATCGGCGACCAGGTCGTCGCCGGTACGGTCGCCACCGACTCGGGCCTGCGCGTCGAAGTTACCGCGATCGGTGAGGACACAGCGCTGGCCGGGATTCAGAAACTGGTCACCGACGCCCAGGCCTCGTCTTCTCGCGCCCAGCGGATCGCCGACACCGCGGCTGGCTGGTTGTTCTGGTTCGCCCTCGGTGCGGCTGCGATCACCGCCGCCGTCTGGAGCGTGCTCGGGTTGCCGGATGCGGCGGTGGTGCGCACGGTCACCGTGCTGGTCATCGCCTGCCCCCACGCTCTCGGCCTGGCGATCCCCCTGGTCGTGTCGATCGCCACCGAACGCGCCGCCCGCGGCGGCGTGTTGATCAAGGACCGCCTCGCGCTCGAGTCGATGCGCACCGTCGACGCCGTCCTGTTCGACAAGACCGGCACCCTGACCAAGGGCGAACCCACCGTCACCGGAATCGAATCGATAGACGGGCACACCGCCAACGAGGTGCTCGCTCTGGCTGCAGCCGCCGAGAGCGACAGCGAGCATCCACTCGCCAGAGCTGTGGTTGGGGCCGCACGGGCCCGGGACCTCACCGTGTCGAAGGCGACCGACTTCTCCTCCTCCCCGGCCGTGGGCGTCAAGGCCACGGTGGACGGCACCGTGGTCGAAGTTGGCGGCCCCTATCTGCTCGATCAGCACGGACGCGATGAACTCCCCGTCGCCGACCAGTGGCGAGGCGAGGGCGCGATCATCCTGCACATCCTCGCCGAGGGCCGGGTGATCGGCGCGCTGCGGCTGGCCGACGAGATCCGGCCAGAATCCCGCGAGGCCGTCGATGCCCTGCACGTCGCCGGAGCTCAAGTCGTCATGATCACCGGCGATGCTCGCGCCGTGGCCGACACCGTCGCCGCCGAGCTCGGCATCGACCGGGTCTTCGCCGGGGTCCGGCCAGACGACAAGGCCGCCAAGGTCGCCGAACTGCAGTCCGAGGGCAAGAAGGTCGCCATGGTCGGGGACGGGGTCAACGACGCGCCCGCACTGGCACAAGCCGATGTGGGCATCGCCATTGGCGCCGGGACCGATGTTGCGATCGGCTCCGCGGGGGTCATCCTGGCCTCATCGGATCCCCGATCGGTGCTCTCGGTCATCGAGCTGTCCCGGGCGAGCTACCGCAAGATGAAGCAGAACCTGTGGTGGGCCGCCGGCTACAACCTCGCCGCCGTGCCCCTGGCCGCTGGAGTGCTCGCCCCGATCGGCTTCGTGCTCCCCATGAGCGTCGGTGCCATCCTCATGTCCGCCTCCACCGTCGTCGTCGCTCTCAACGCCCAACTGCTGCGCCGCCTCGACCTCCGCCCGTCCGCGTTCTCCGACTAGTGGTCGTTGCCCCGGCCCCTGCGGTCGCCGAAGTCTGGGTGATCGGCGTTGGCCTTCGTCCCGCTCGGGCCCGCACTACCCGTGTGGAGCCCACCGTCCCGGCCTCCCCCAGCCGCACCTACACGCCCACCCACGCCTGACCTCGCCACCTCGGCATCCGCGCCTCCGAACCGGCTCCGGTACGACGTCGGGGTGGTCGAGAACGCCCGGACGAAGTTCTGCCGAAACGTCACGACACTGCCGAAGCCGCACTCCGTGGCGATCGCCTCGATCGGCCACGTGGTGGTCTCCAGCAACATCCGCGCGTGATCGAGCCGACGGGAAAGTACCCACCGCCCGGGGCTCGTGCCCGTGACCTCGACGAAACGGCGGGCAAAGCTCCGACGACTCATACATGCTCGACGCGCGAGCTCCTCCACCGAGAGGTTCGCGTCGAGGTGGGCCAGTGCCCACTCGATAGTCTCCCCGATCGCGCCGCCATCCCCGTTCTCTGGCAGGGGCCGCTGGATGTACTGCGCCTGATCCCCCTCGCGGTGGGGCGCCACCACGATGTGCCTGGCCACCGCGGCCGCCGCCGTGGCCCCCAGGCGCATCCGGACGATGTGGAGGCAGGCATCAAGCGAGGACGCTGTACCCGCCGAGGTGATCACGTCCCCGTGGTCGATGTACAGGTCCGAGGAGCGGACCTGAACTGCGGGGTACCGGAGGGCCAGCTCGTCAGCCCCGCCCCAGTGCGTCACCACGGTCCGGCCGTCGAGCACACCACTGCCCACGACCGGGTAGGCACCGAGGCATAGCCCGGCGACACCCCCACCACGCTCGTGGACGTCACGCACCAGGCCGAGCAACTGCGGGTCCGGCACCGGCAGTTCCGCCGGCCACGCGGGAAAGACGAGTAAGTCGGCGTCTTCCACCGATTCAGGTCCCGCCAGGTCGTCCAGCACGACTCCCTCGGTGGTGCGGACCGCGCGGCCGTCCATGCTCCAGGTGACCACCTCCCACCCCTGGGCGAGCCCTAGGCGGGTGACCTCGCCGAACACCAGCAGCGGCGCCGCGAGGTGGAACATCGTCATGTCGTCGAAGACGTGGATCGCGATACGCACCGCTGTTGGCCTCAATCCATCGAAAGCGTTCCTTTGTGCCGCTCACGGTAGTCGACCAGGACCGCGCAGAATAGGTACACAGCTCGACTGAGCACCGACCCCACCCCTTACCCTCGGAGGTTTCCCATGTCCAAGCCGAATCGCGCCCTCATCGTCGTCGACGTCCAGCAGGAATACTTTTCCGGCCCGCTCGAGATCCAGTACCCGCCCCGCGATCAGTCCTTGGCACAGATCACACGCGCTATCGACGTGGCCGACGAGGCCGGCATGCCCATCGTGATCGTCCAGCACGAACTCCCGACTGAAGCGCCGGTCTTCGGCAAGGGCGGCGCGGGCTGGTCGCTCCACAGCGGCATCGAGAACAAGGTGAAGCCCGAGTGGAAGCGGGTCTCCAAGCAGTACGCCAGCGTCCTCGAGGGCACCGGGCTCGCCGACTGGCTGCGTGAGAAGAACATCGACCGGGTGACCCTGGCGGGTTACATGACCAATAACTGCATCATCGGCACCGCGGTCACCGCCGAGCCGCTCGGTATCACCGTCGAGGTGCTCTCCGACGCCACCGGTGCAATCCATATCGCCAACGCCGCCGGTTCGATCCCGGCCAAACAGGTGCACGAGACCCTGATGGCGGTCCTCAACTCCAACTTCGCGCGGGTCGCTACCACCGACTCCTGGGTCGAATCCGTCCCGACCGGCGCCGACCTTCCCGGCAGTGACCTCGGCAGTTCCGCGATGCAGGGCCGCGAAGAGCACTGACCCGGGCGATCCACCACAGACCAGGAGAACAATGACCCCCGCCCCGCAGCCGAACGGCCCGTCCCCGACACGCGCCCGGGCCACGGGCAGCAACCCCGCCCCAGGGACCGCGGGGTTCGCGCTGTCCGTGCTCGACAATGCCCACACCGCCGTCGGACAGTCGGCCAGCGAAGCCTTCGAGGAGGTGATCTCACTGGCCCGACTCGCGGACCGCCGAGGGTTCCGTCGGTTCTGGATGTCGGAACACCACGCGATGCCGGGGGCGTCCACGTCATCTCCGCAATTAATGGTGGCGCGACTGATCTCGGAGACCGAACGGATCCGGCTCGGTGCGGGCGGGGTCATGCTCCCCAACCACGCGCCACTGCTCATCGCCGAGCAGTTCGGCATGCTCAACGCGCTCGCGCCAGGCCGGATCGACCTGGGCGTGGGACGAGCCCCCGGAACAGACCCTGCCACCGCCGCCGCCCTGCGGCGGCATCACGAGGCCAACGACCAGTTCCCCCAACAGGTGCTGGAACTGCTCGGCTTCCTCGGTGACGACTTCCCCGACGGCCACGGCTACCGCGACGTCCACGCCGTCCCGGGCCCGTGGCAGGCCGACCAAAACCGCGTGCCACGCCCCGAGACCTCCCCCGAACTGTGGATCCTGGGATCCTCCCAGTACTCAGCCGTCCTGGCCGGCCAGCTCGGGCGCCCCTACGCCTTCGCCCTGCAGTTCGGCGACGCGGACGTGGACTCGGCGATGAGGCTCTACCGCGAGCACTTCCGCCCCTCCCACGTCCTGTCCGAGCCGTACAGCCTGATCAGCGTCCCAGTGGTCGCGGACAACGATCCCGTGGAAGCACGCCGGCAAGCCGCGACCGGCGCCATGGCGATGCTGCGCATGTTCCAACGCAAGGGCTACAGCCTCCTGCCGCCGGACGAGGTCAAAGCCTACCCGGCCACGCTGCAAGAACGGCAGATCCTCGATACCTACACCGAACTGTTCCGCAACGGGACCGCAGCAGACGTCGCCAGCGCACTCGATCAGCTCCACGCGCGGACCAAAGTCGACGAGGTGATGCTCGTGGTGATGGGGCACTCCCGCCGCTCCCAGTACCAGACGGTCGAACTGCTCGCCAATCACTACGGACTCCCCTCACACTGACTGCGACATGCAGCGACCCAAAGCCTCGACCCGAGTCGGCTTCGATCCTGCGCCGCACGAACTTCTAGGGGCCGTCCGCGCCGCCGCCGGCGAAAGCGCACTCTCCCACCTTTGCAGCGACCCTTATGGGCCGACTGCGGACACCGCAGTCAAGACTCACCGATCGAGAGAGCGACGTACTCAAAACCGTGGCCGCGGGAGAGACCAACCGCCAAGCAGCAGCGGCGCTCCACATGTCCGAGGCGACGGTGAAGACACGCCTCGCACACAGCTTTCAGAAGTTCGGTGCCTCATCCCGAACGGCCGCCGTAGCCAAGGCGAACGGGCTAGGAATGATCTAACGCCCTCGGGCACAACGGCTGGGCCGTTCCAGTATTGCTGTCTTGAAGAAGCTGCCAACCCCTCGGCTCTAACGATTCGCTTAGCAAGTTCGACTGGCCCCTTCATTGCCGACGACCCTAACTGATTCACGTTCCAGCGGACCGCTCCGGAGGTGCTGAGTGGCACTCCTCCGGTAGCTAGAAGGGGCTCATGCCAGGGCCCGCAGACGCGGTTCGAGGTCGGTCTTGAACAGGCCCAGGAACCGCTTCTGATCGTGGCCGGGGGCGTGGAAGACCAGGTGGTTGAGGCCGGCGTCGACGTACTTCTTGACCTGCTCCACGGCGTCGTCGGGGTCGGAGGCCACGATCCAGCGCTTGGCCACCTGCTCGATGGGCAGCTCGTCGGCCAGGCGCGCCATCTCCCGCGGAGAGTCCACGGAGTGCTTCTGCTCCGGGGTCAGGGACAGCGGCGCCCAGAAGCGGCAGTTCTCCAGCGCGGCCTCTGGGTCCGGGTCGTAGCTGATCTTGATCTCGATCATCCGGTCGATGGTCGACGAGTCGCGGTCGCCCAGCTTCGCGCCCTCCTCCACGGCCGGCAGCAGCTTGTCGGTGTACAGCTCCATGCCCTTGCCGGAGGTGCAGATGAACCCGTCGCCCACGCGGCCGGCGTACTTGGCCACCACGGGACCACCCGCTGCCACGTACACCGGCACGCCGTCCTCCGGCACGTCGTAGAGGAAGGCGTCCTTGGTGGAGTAGAAGTCGCCGGAGAAGCTGGTGGTCTCGCCCGTCCAGAGCTCGCGCATGAGGCGCACCGACTCGCGCAGGCGGGCGAAGCGCTCCTTGAACTCCGGCCACTCGCCCTGGTGGCCGGTGGCGATCTCGTTGAGCGCCTCACCGGTGCCCACGCCGAGGAAGACGCGGCCCGGGTAGAGGCACGCCATGGTGGCGAACGCCTGGGCCAGCACGGCGGGGTTGTAGCGGAACGTCGGGGTGAGCACGGAGGTGCCCAGCTGGATGGTGCTGGTCCGCTCCCCCACGGCCGTGAGCCAGGCCAGGGAGAACGGGGCGTGGCCGCCGTCATGGCGCCAGGGCTGGAAATGGTCGGAGACCGTGGCCGAGTCCATCCCCGCCTGCTCCGCCAGCACCGCGAACTCCACGAGGTCGCGAGGGCCGAACTGCTCGGCGGAGGCCTTGTAGCCGAGCTTGAGAGGGGCTTTGTCAGTCATTTTCGGGCTCCTGAGTGGTGGGAGGGAGGGGTGGTCACGCGGTGATGTACTTCTCGCCGAAGCGGGCGAGGGACTCGCGCTTGACCTCCAGCGGGGCGTCGTAACCGTGGCCCTCGATCAGCCACGGGATCACGATGACGTCGGTGACGCCCGCCTCGGCGAGCTCGGCGAACCCGCGGGTGCCGTACTTGTCGATGCAGGCCACCTGGATGGCGAACGGCTGGCCGTCCCCGCGGTCGGCCAGCGAGCGCCCGTCGGCCTCGAGCAGCTCGCCCAGGCGTCCGATGGTGGTGACGATCTCGTCGAACCCCATCATCGCCGAGGTCCACCCCTGGCCGATGCGGACGGCCCGCCGCAGCGCCGGGCCGGTGTGCCCGCCCACATAGAAGGGCACCTGGGCCACGGGGGCCGGGTCGAGCGTCAGGCGGTCGAAGTCGAAGTGCTCGCCGTGGTACTCGAACCAGCCACCGTCGCCGGCCAGGCGGAGGATCTCCAGCATCTCGTCCACCCGCTTCCCGCGACCGGGAAAGGGCACGCCACACCAGGCGAACTCGTTGGGGTCCCACCCGATGCCGACACCCAGGTCCACCCGCCCGCCGGTCAGGTGGGACACCGTGGACAGCTGACGGGCCAGGAGCAGGGGCTGCCGCGGGCCGAACTTGAGCACCTGCGGGCAGAACCGGATGGTCGAGGTGACCGCACCCATGGCCGCGATTGCGGTCAGCGGCTCGACCCACGGGGTGGTCTCGTCCCACATCCGCGACCCGTCGGGCGTGTATGGGTAGTCGGTGTCCTGGCGGTGCGGCAGGAACAGCGAATCGGGAAGTGTGATCCGCGCGAAGCCGGCGTCCTCCGCCGCACGGGCGAGGTCGAGGATCTGGTCGATGGGGCTGAACGCGATGGGGGTGGAGAACTGCACTGGCCTGCCTCGGGGTCTCGGGTCGGGGTTCGGAATCGGGTCTCGGGACGGAGCCCGGTCGGGGGTTCGGGGTTCGCTGAGCCGGGATCGGGATCGGGATACGGAGCGCCTCTCAGCCCCAGCGGGACTGTCCGCCGTCGAGGGGGATGGTGGCGCCGGTCAGGTAGGAGGCCTCCTCGGTGCACATCCACGCCACCGCCCGGCCGATGTCCGCCACGGGGTCTCCCACCCGCCCGGCCGGGATCGCCGCCACGAACTGCTCGGCCTCTTCCGGATTGTGGCGCATCCACCAGTCCAGGCCCGGGCTGTGTGCGTGGGGAGCGACGTTGAGGGCCCGGATGCCCTCCGCGCCCCACTCGTACGCGGCCGCCCGCGTCAGGGACCGGATGGCCTCCTTGACCGCGGCGTAGACGCCGTACCCGCCCGCATCCCACCGCACCCCGGCGGAGGAGACCAGGTTGATCACGACCCCGCCCCCACGCGCCGCCATGTGGGGTCGGGCGCACTTCATCAGGCTCAGTGAGGCCCGCGGTCCGGCCTCAAAGGCCGTGCGGAAAGCCTCGTCCGAGTAGTCTTCCAGCGGCAGCGGCTCAGCCAGGTTGGCGTTGTTGACCAGGATGTCCACCGCCCCCAGCCACTTCACTGCGGTCGAGACAATCGCCTTCGCTGCTTCGTTTTCGGTGATGTCGGCGACAAGGGAATCCGCAGAGCCGCCGAGGGCCCGGATCTCCTCTGCGACCGACTCGAGCTTGCGCATAGTGCGGCCCACCAGCAGCACCGCGGCTCCGGATTCAGCGAGGGCGAGCGCGATACCCCGGCCGACACCCTGACCGGCGCCGGTGACCACGGCCACTTTTCCGGCCAGGCGGGTCGCGGTGGGCACCGGACTGGGAACGGTCGTGTCCGAGTTCATCTCGAGGCCTCTCACGGGTGACGCCACCGGACCGGGCAGCCCGCCACCGTCACTGTAGTCATTTGTGTACAGGAACTGTAGTCACATGTGTACACCACGGTAGGGTCGACTCGACGACCTCCCCTCCCTACCCGGAAGGACAGTCGTTGTACTGCCCCGACACCGTCATCAGCACTACCGGCCAATGGCGGGTCATCGAATCGCTGGCGCCGTCGATCACCGAGGCCTTCCTGTGCGCGCTGGAATGAGAGGACTGCCCACAATGACCACTTCGCCTCCGCACGGCCCCTCGTGGCAATCCCTGGTCCAACATCACAGCTCGGTGCGATCCCTCAGTCTGACCGACCTCTTCGCCTCCGATCCCGCCCGAGGCCGGGACCTCACGGCGACCGCGGCGGGTCTCTACATTGACTTCAGCAAGCACCTGGCAACCAGGGAAACCCTCTCCTTGCTGCTGGATCTTGCCCGCGAGCGCCAAGTCGAGAATCGCCGCGACGCCATGTTCGCCGGCGCCCACATCAACACCACCGAGGACCGGGCCGTCCTGCACACCGCCCTGCGGCTACCCGCAGATCACCGCCTCACCGTCGACGGCCAGAACATCACCGCCGACGTCCACGAGGTACGCGACCGCATGGGCGACCTCGCCGAACGCGTGCGCAGCGGCGAATGGGCCGGGGCAACTGGTCGGCCAATCCGAGACGTGGTCAACATCGGGATCGGCGGCTCAGATCTGGGCCCGGCCATGGCCACCCGGGCTCTGCGTCACTACTGCGACGGCCCGACAGCGCATTTCGTCTCCAACGTCGACCCTGCAGACCTGACCTCGGTACTGGCCAAACTCGACCCGGCCAGCACCCTCGTTGTCGTCGTGTCGAAAACTCTCACCACCCTGGAGACGATGACCAATGCCGCGGCAGCAAGGGCCTGGATCTCTCATGCCCTAGGCGAGGCGGCTGTCCCCTGCCACTTCGTGGCGGTCTCCGCCGATACTGACCGCGCCGCCGAGTTTGGTATCCCCGCCGAGAACGTATTCGGGTTCTGGGACTGGGTGGGCGGGCGTTACTCGGTCGGCTCCGCGGTCGGCCTCAGCCTGATGATCGCGATCGGGGTTGAGCGGTTCGGGGAGTTCCTCGCCGGCATGCGCAGCATTGACGAGCACTTTCTCACCGCACCCGCGAACAAGAACGCGCCCATCATTCTGGGACTGCTCGGCGTCTGGTACTCCAGTTTCTTCGAGGCCGACTCGCGCGTCGTCCTGCCGTACTCACACGACCTCGCGCGGCTGCCTGCCTACCTGCAGCAGCTGTTCATGGAATCTAACGGAAAATCTGTGCACACCGACGGCAGCACGGTCATGGTGGGCACCGGGGAGATCGTCTGGGGCGAACCCGGCACCAACGGGCAACACGCCTTTCACCAACTACTCCACCAGGGCACAAGGCTCGTCCCCGTCGACTTCATCGGCTTCGCGCAACCCACCAATGACCTACCGTCCCTCGACGGCCGAGGCACCATGCACGACGTGCTGCTGGCCAACATGCTTGCCCAGTCCAAAGTGATGGCGTTCGGCCGCACCGCCGAGGACGTAGCGCGCGACGGCACACCCGAGCGCCTGGTCGGCCATAAGACCATGCCCGGCGACCAACCGTCCACAACGATCATCGCCCCTCGCTTGACTCCCTCAACGCTCGGTCAGCTCATCGCCCTCTACGAACACCAGGTCTTCGTCCAAGGCGTGGTCTGGAATATCAACTCGTTCGACCAATGGGGCGTCGAGCTCGGCAAGGCCTCGGCGCTCGAACTCGGTGATGCGATCACGGGGACCACGCCGGCCTCGACCGGCGACACTTCCACCGACGGGCTCGTCACCGCGCTCCGACGCGCCCGCTCGAGCATCTAGAACCACAACGTGGATTCGCATCCGCATCGACACTCCCGAGGACATATGACCGACTCCACTGCCCGCGCTCACATCGGCGTCACCGGACTGGCGGTGATGGGATCCAACATCGCTCGAAATTTTGCACGTCACGGCCACACCGTCGCGGTCCACAACCGCTCCCGCGCCAAGACCGACGCGCTCATCGACGCCCACGGCCACGAAGGCGACTTCATCCCCGCCGGCACGGTCCGCGAGTTTCTCGACTCGCTGCAGACACCGCGCCGCGTCTTGGTCATGGTCCAAGCGGGAGCCGCCACCGACGCCGTGATCAACGAACTCGCCGACCTCATGGACCCCGGCGACATCATCATCGACGGCGGGAACTCGCTATATACCGACACCATCCGCCGAGAAGCCGCGATGCGCGAGCGCGGTCTGCACTTCGTCGGAGCCGGCATCTCCGGCGGCGAAGAGGGCGCGCTCAACGGTCCGTCGATCATGCCGGGCGGGCCCGCGGAGTCATACGAGCACCTCGGTCCGCTGCTGGAGTCGATCTCCGCCCGCGTCGACGGTCAGCCGTGCTGCACCCACGTCGGGCCGGACGGTTCCGGGCATTTCGTCAAGATGGTGCACAACGGCATCGAGTACGCCGACATTCAACTAATCGGCGAGGCGTTCGACCTCATGCGCACGGGGCTGAAAATGCCGATCGCGGAGATCGCCGAGGTTTTCCGGAAGTGGAACACCGGCGACCTCGAGAGCTATCTAGTGGAGATCACCGCCGAGGTGCTGCGCCAGGTCGACGCCCGAACCGGTAAACCTCTGGTCGAGGTGATCGTCGATTCGGCCGGGCAGAAGGGCACCGGCCGCTGGACCGTGAAGTCCGCACTGGATTTGGGGGTTTCCACCACCGGCATCGCCGAGGCGGTCTTCGCTCGAGCGCTATCCAGTGCAACAGGCCAGCGCGAGCGTGCCCGCGGGCTGAACGGCGGCGTCACGGCCGTCGCACCGACGGACAAGGCCGCGTTCATTTCCGCGATCTACGAGGCACTGTACGCCTCGAAGGTCGTGGCCTATGCCCAGGGCTTCGACCAGATAATGGCCGGCAGCGCGGAGCACGGCTGGAAGATCGCCCCCGGTGACCTGGCGACGATCTGGCGAGGTGGCTGCATCATTCGCGCCACGTTCCTCGACCGGATCCAGGAGGCCTACACTGAGGACCCAGACCTGCCCAGCCTGCTCCTGGCCCCCTACTTCCGCGCTGCGGTCGAACACGCCGTCAGCAGCTGGCGACATGTGGTCGCCACCGCGACGCTCATGGGCATACCGGTTCCCGCGTTCTCCTCATCCCTGTCCTACTACGACGCGCTCCGCGCAGAGCGGCTTCCTGCGGCCTTGACGCAAGGACTGCGCGACTTTTTCGGCGCCCATACCTACCGCCGCGTCGATATGGAGGGTGACTTCCACACTTTGTGGGGCGGGGACCGCACCGAGGTCCAGGTGTGACAGACCACTAGGGCCGTATAGCGAGAAGTCGGGCGCCAAAGCCTAACTGCCGATGTCCGGGTTCACTGAGAACCCAGGCCCGAGTGGGCTCGCCCGCCCAGCGGAATGATGCGCCCATACGCCATACGGCGGCTCCACACAACACAGATGTACACAGATGACTGCAGTCAGGCTGCGGGCTCGATATCGGGCCCCGCCCGGACGAGACCTGCGGCGAGCGATCGTCGACGTGATTTGGAGGAATAACGATGATTCAGAACGAGCGGCTTGACGACTTGTCCCGGTCCGGGGTGTCGGTATGGCTTGACGACTTGTCCCGGGATTTGATTTCGTCTGGTCGCCTGGCAGAGCTGGTGGAGACGCGGTCGGTGGTGGGGGTGACGACCAATCCCGCGATCTTCCATGCGGCATTGACGACGGGGGCGGCCTATGACGAACAGATCGGCCACCTCGACGGCGAGGGCCATGGCGTGGACGCCGTGATCCAGACTGTGACCACTGATGATGTTCGTGCCGCATGCGATGTCTTGGCGCCGGTCTATCAGGCCAGTGGGACTATAGACGGCCGGGTGTCGATCGAGGTGGATCCCCGACTGGCCCACGATGTTGATGCCACGGTGGCTCAGGCGATTGAGCTGTGGCGACTCGTGGATCGCCCCAACCTACTGATCAAGATCCCAGCGACCACCGCCGGGTTGACCGCGATCACCGACGTCCTGGCCGAGGGCATCAGTGTGAATGTCACGCTGATTTTCTCAGTGGAGCGCTACATACAAGTTGTGCAGGCCTACCTTGACGGCTTGGACGCGGCATCCCGGGCCGGCCGGGACCTAGCGTCTATCCACTCGGTGGCATCGTTTTTCGTCTCCCGGGTCGATACCGAGGTCGATGCCCGACTCGAGGCCATCGGCACACCGGCGGCGCACTCGTTGAAGGGCCAGGCGGCACTGGCCAACGCCCGGTTGGCCTATACCGCGTTCCAGCAGGCATTCGAGCGCTCCGACCGGTTCCAAGCACTTGCCGCGGCGGGCGCTCGTCCGCAGCGACCCCTGTGGGCATCGACCGGGGTGAAGAACGACCAGTACCCCGACACTCTGTATGTCAGCGAGCTCATCGCCCCCGCAACGGTCAACACCATGCCGGCGGCCACCCTCGAAGCTTTTGCCGACCACGGGACCATTCCATCCCCCCGGGCGAGAACCGGAAAGTTCGAGGAGCCCGCCGCGTTGTTCGAGGCCCTTGGCGAGGTCGGCATAGACCTCCGTGATGTCTTCCACCAGCTCGAGCATGAAGGCATCTGCAAATTCCAGTCGGCTTGGAGCGAGCTACTCACGGCCGTGGCAGCCCGACTGACTCACCACTGACAGGGCGGGCCACCACCGGTGACAACCCGGTGGTGGCTGCTGCCCTTTACAGCGGCTCCCCGGACAAAAGCAGCTAATGGAAG
Source organism: Dietzia sp. NPDC055343 (assembly GCF_053645265.1). Classification (NCBI taxonomy): domain Bacteria; kingdom Bacillati; phylum Actinomycetota; class Actinomycetes; order Mycobacteriales; family Dietziaceae; genus Dietzia; species Dietzia sp. NPDC055343. Next base: position 47,479 of record NZ_JBSHMJ010000021.1, read on the forward strand.
CTGACATTTCTCGTCATTAGTGCCGGTCACCGCGCATTTCGGCCGTTTCTGCCAGACGTCTGGGCGAGGGGTATGCCGCTGCGGCGCACCCGGTACGTGCCGCACGGACAGGATTCGTAGCTGATGAGACCTTCACTGGTTGGGTGCGTCGAGCTGACCTGCCACTGGTGGTCACCGCTGGGGCCGCGATTCATCGTTTCCGAGTGGGTTTGGAGTGTCGACCGCATGTTATTTCCGTGTCTCATACCCCGACCATGATGCAATGGGTTGATGCAGTTCAACCATGACAACATGTTGGGGCCGCTCCTGGCGGCGGAGTTGGTCTCGCTCGTGGGCCGCGGATGGGAAACCGGCGCAGCAGTGGCCGCGCTGCACCGGTTCGAGGTCCGCGACCCGCACCTTTCCGAGGTGCAGTCCCAACAGCTGCGTGAGTGGTCCACCATGTTGCGGGCGCCGTTCGAGGCCGGTGATGTCGAATCGATCTGCGCTTCGCTCAACGGCCTTCTGGAGGCGGCGACCTCGAGAGCGTTCCTGAGTACCCATGACGGCATGAAACCCCACCTGCACTTCACGGCCGACCACGATGACGTGCTCGCGCGGACCAGGGCGATCACCGCCGGCGGTCTGGCGATCTTCGCCGTCGAGTCCGCGGGGGCTCAGCTCGGGGCCTGCATGCGGAGAGGGTGCCCGGAGGTCTTCGTCGATACCAGCCGCAACGGGCGGCGCGCCTACTGCAGCGCCCGATGCGGCAACTATGAAGCCGTCCGCAGACATCGCTGCGCTACTTCGAAGATCAGGTGATGGTCTCGACCGTTGTGGCCCGTTGATCAGCCCGTCGATGGTTATCGGCGCCGGCGTCCAGACTTTCCGGGCCGAGCGAAGCTGTACACATTCCGGAGGATTTGGGTCCACGCCGGTAACCAGGGCTTATGTAACGTAAGTAGTCACTCGTCCTACCCGCCGATCTATGGGTCCGCCGCGAATCGAGATGCCTCATCAGTGTCCGCATAGCGGCGTCTCGAGACGTCGATCGCTGACTGCGCTCGCGTGCGCGGCGCAGGGATCACAACTAGGGCATCGGGCCTAACTGGAACGTTGCGAATCGAAGGTGCGGTCAGTATTGTGGCATGGCCAGATGTGACGTGGTGTTCACCCCCAGCGAGATTGACCGCCGTCGAGCGGGATTGTGACACCGGTCAGATAAGACGCTTCGTCTGAGCACAACCAGGCCACCGCGTCACCAATGTCCGATCGAGGGTCGCCTGGTCGTCTAGCTGGGATGGCCGAGAGAAGTTCTTCGGCCTCCTTCGGGTTGTGGCGCATCCACCAGTCCAAGCCGGGGTTACGAGCGTGCGCTGCCACATTGAGTGCCCGTATGCCCTCTGCTCCCCATTCCCAGGCCGCCGCTCGGGTCAACGCTCTGATGGCTTCATGCACTGCCGCGTATACGCCATAGCCGGCGGCGTCCCATCGAGCTCCGGCCGAGGAGACAAGATTGATCACCACTCCCCCACCTCGTGCAGCCATGATTGGGTAGGTCAACTTCATCAAGCTCAGCGAGGTTCGGGGTCCCGCTTCGAAGGCCAGGCGAAAGTCGGCGTCCGAATAGTCCTCAAGTGGCATCGGCCCGGCGGGAGTGGCGTTGTTTACCAGAATGTCCACGCCTCCCAGCCACTGAACAGCCGTCGCGAAGACCACCTCTGGTGCCGAACTTTCTGTGATGTCGACCGCCAGGGAGTCCGCGCTGCCCCCAACCGCGCGGATCACCTCCGCTACCCGCTCGAGCTTGTACAGCTTCCGACCGACGAGCAGCACCGCGGCCCCAGAGGCGGCGAGAGCCAAGGCGATACCTTCACCCACCCCCTGGCCACCATCAGTGACTACAGCTACCTTCCCGCTCAGTCGGCCGCCCACGATGTCGGCAGAAAGGCCAGTATCGTTCATCTTGACCTTCCGTCGACAACGTGACGGCCCGTCTAGCTGCATTCGTCACACTCCGGTTGTGCACTAACGTACTGCAGCGGCCCAGCAAGCGGCAGCCTCAGGAGGTGGTCGCGACCTGGCGTGCCCACCTGTAGTCCGCCTTGCCTGCGGGCGAGCGCACCACGTGGGAAACGAGGGTGATGGAGCGCGGAATCTTGTACCCGGCGATCAACGCCCGGCAATGCTCCACCAGGTGATCCTCGTCGAAGTCGCGGGCACCATCCCGTAGTTGGATCACAGCGGCGACCTGCTCCCCGTATCGCTCGTGAGGAATGCCGGTGACAACGGCATCCATGACGGTCGGGTAGCTCTTGAGTGCCGCTTCAACCTCTTCGGGGAACACCTTCTCTCCGCCGGTGTTGATGCAGCCTGAACCTCGACCGAGCAAAACAATCGCGCCGTCTGACTCAATTCGTCCCATGTCACCCAAGACCGACATGCGGACACCGTCGACGATGGGAAAAGTCTTGGCGGTCTTGATCGGATCGTTGAAGTACCCCAGAGGGACGTGGCCGCTACGCGCGATGAACCCAAGCTCGTCGGACCCCGGCGGGATCGGCTGCAGCTCAGCGTTGACCAACGTCATGTTCGGGTTGCCGCGCACCCGGGTTATGCCGTTCTCATCTGTTTCGAGTGTGCCGTCGACGCCGGACTCGGAGGCGCCGAACCCGTCGCGAAGGTACAGATTGGGCAATTGCTCAAGGAGCTGAGCTTTGGAGCTACGAGACCACAGCGCCCCCCCAGAACTGACCATAACCAGTGCACTGAGGTCGAACGATCCTCCGTGGCGCTCGATCTCGTCGGCTAGCGGCCGCGCCATCGCGTCGCCAACGATGATGAGGCAGGACACATGCTCGTCTTGGACGAGGCGGAGGGCCTCGTGCGGATCGAAAGCTGGCATCAACACCTGCTTCCAGCCTGCGAAGAAACCACTGAAGAGCGAGTAGACGGCCGCCCCGTGCATCAACGGAGCGGGCAGCAACGTGACCATAGGCTGGGTATTTGATGCAGCGGAGGCGGCGAGCTCGCCGCTATCGGTGAAGGGCGGGCCGTTGTGATTTCCACCGGCAAGTGCTGCCATAAAGAAGTCCTCCTGGCGCCAGACGACACCCTTGGGCATACCTGTCGTGCCCCCGGTATAGATGATGAACCGGTCATCGGCACTGCGGGAGGCGAAGTCTCGTGTGGTGGATTGCGCGGCCAGCGCGAGTTCGAAGTCGAAGAGCTTGGCTGCTCCACTGCCCTGCGCGTCGATCGATCCCAGGCAGAACAGTGTCGTGATGCTGGGACACGATGTCAGCGCGGCCTGGATGACGGGCAAGTACTCGCTATCTGCGATCACGGTCGTCAGCTGCGCGTCGGTGTACAGGTAGATGAGTTCAGCTTCGGTGTAGCGGTAGTTGATGTTGACCGGAACTGCCCGGATTTTCAGGCAGGCCAGTATCGACTCCACGAACTGGACGCTGTTGCGCATGTGGATGCCGACATGCTCCCCGGCTTCCACACCCGAGGCCTCAAGTGCGTGGGCGAGCTGATTGGCACGGTGTTCGAGCTGCAGATAGGTTCGTCGCTCGTCACCGCAGACGATGCAACTGCGCTCGGAAACAGCGTCGACGACGGCTTCGAAGAGGTCGGCGAGATTGAGTGTCATACGAGTTGTCCTTGATCTGTATCGGGCAGCGACAGATAGCTCGATGGAGCGGTTGTACGTACACCTGTAGATCGCGAATGGTCAGGTGAGTCGAAGCAGCGGCGGGATGAGGATGAGCACACGCAGCGCTGGACCAGACAGCAGCCGGGAGTCAGGTCAGCGGATCGACAGGCGTGGGCACTGGTTGGAGCCGGGCCGGGAGCGCGTGACTACTTCTGAGCGAGGTGCCGATCAGAGCCGGAAACGACGTCCGAGCGTCGAATGCGCCGACACACATGTTGACCAGATCGGCGACGATCGCGTCACATTCCTCGATCGTTCGCTCGTAGCCCTCTTGTGCCGCGAGAGCGGTCATGAGGAGCATGTTGACGTTCTGCGCACGCCACCGCCCGACCTCGGGCGAGACTTGGGACAGATCGGTCAACAGCTTCATTGTCGCCAAGTAACTATCAGCGTGGAGATGGCCGCGCAGGACGGCCTCCAGTGCGGGGTCGAACACGGCCTGAACCAGAAATCGGGCACAGCGACTCCCTTCCCGATAGACGGTCTCCGCGGCTAGTGGAAGAACCAACACTTCCATGGCCTGACGCACGGATGGGCTCCGGCCTGATTGTTCGAGTTCGTCGAGCATCTCCTGCCGGCGAATATGGACACGCGCCATTCGAGATTCCACCACGGCGCCGAGCAGATTCTCCCGAGAACCAAAATGGTACTTCGCGGCCGAGTTATTCAGTTGATTCGCCGCGGCTTGAACTTCCGTGAAGGTGAGCGCAGGCATTCCTCGCTCGGCGACAATTCGCTCAGCAGCGTCAATCATCGCCTGTCGAGAAGTGGCTCCAGTCACATTTATGCACTGTAAGGGTTGCCCCTTACGGTGTCAATGCTTCGCCCATAACTGCTGGTAGACGGTCCGCTATGCTCGATTTCGACGCGTCGAGATACAGGCGTCAACGAGACGCCTCAGCGCGAAAACTCGGTCGCCTCACCCATCTCGCCACGCCATCAGGTCGCCATTTTTAGCTATTGACTAGTTGTCCACAGTTCGTGATACTCGTCACGCAGAGTCGAGTCGTCGGCTCCTCGTCTCGTACTACGAACCCCTCTAACTCACCTTTTGGAGCGCAATGAAATACGCCAATGCTGCGGCAATTCTCACGGCTGCGACTGTTGTCCTGAGCGCGTGTGGAAGTAGCGAGGGGCCCGTCGATCAAGTCGACGCCGGCGCGCTGGTGCCGACCATGGGTGAGGAGTGCACCCCGGACAAGGTCGGTGGGACGATCACCATGGGTGAGTACGTCATGCTGCCGTCGTTCGCCCCGGGACAGGGTCAGTTCGGTGTGCGCGGTGGAGCTCAGTCCGCGGCCATCTACGACCGTCTCATGCGCTGGGACAGTCAGGCTGGAGAGTTCGTCCCACAACTGGCGGAGTCGCTGGAGTCGAACGAGGACAACACCGTGTGGACGTTGGCACTCCGTGAGGGCGTGAACTTCTCCAACGGTGATCCGCTGACCGCGCAGGACGTTGCGTTCACCGTTGGGCTGCATCAGAACCCGGCTACTCGGTCGGTCGCGATGACCGACGCCATGCAGATCGACGACGTCAAGGTGGTTGATCCGCGAACCGTGCAGATGACTCTCTCCGAACCGTGGGCGGGCTTCCCGGCATTGCTGTCAGGCACGGTCGGGGAAGTCATCCCGCAGAAGGCGTACGAAGCCAGTAGTCCGGAGGAGTGGGCGCGGGCGCCCATCGGTGCCGGTGCCTTCGTCATGGATGAGTACATCCCAAATCAGAAGGTGGTCCTGCAGCCCAATCCCGACTACTACGGTGGCCCCGTCTGCCCGACCTTGAGATTCGTGCAAATTCCGGGTTCACAGGGCACCTTTGACGCCTTCCAGAATGGTGAACTGCAGGCGGGGTTCCTTCGGGGGCCCAAGTTCGTCAACGCCGCTCAGGATGCAGGGGAGAAGGGTTTCCTCGAGGTGGTCAGTTCCGGTGCTGTGGTCAACATGAACTCCGGCACGGGCGGGTACGACGGCGTGTTTACCGATCCGCGTGCCCGCCAGGCGGTGGGATTCGCCCTGGATCGCGAGCTGATGGACCAGCGGCTCAACGGTGGCGAGGGGCAGCCCAACTCGGCCATCCTTGCCGAAACGTCGCGGTTTGCCGGCGGTGCGCAGGGGCCGGCGTTCGACAAGGACCGGGCGGCTGCGCTCGTGACCAAGCTCAAGCAGGAGAAAAGCTGGGACGGCAAAGTCACGCTGTTAATCTCAGACGCACCGGAGCTGGTCGAGTCAGGAGTCGTGGTCAAGGCACTGCTGGACGCGGCAGGTTTCGACGTGACGATCGAGAACGCGCCAATCTCGCAGGTGACGGCGCGCCAGTTCAAGGGCGACTACGAACTGGTGCTGGGAGGACTTGCCGTATCCGACGCCGACCCGGCGTCCACGTTTGCCTCTGGCATGACCCCGGGTGGTGCCACAAACCTTACCGGGATTGACGACCCCCGACTCACCGCAGCCATCACCGAGCTCAAGGCCGCAGCCGACATCGACTCTCAGAAGGAAGCGGCCGCCAGACTCCAGGAAGTCCACAACGAGGTGCTCCCCTACACCGTCTTCGCTAACGGCGTGGAGTACGTGATCATCGACGAGTCCCTGCACGGGGCCAAGTCAACGACGCACTCGGTAGTTCTTTTCGACGACGCCTACCTCGAGGATTGAGCCGTGACCGACACGACCACCTCCCCCGCATCACCGCCTGCCGTCTCCGCGCACCGTGACGCGGTCAGCTTGGCTGCGGAAATCCGCTCAGGAAATACCAGCGCCCGTGAAGTCGCCGAAGAGGCCTTGCGTCGCATCGAGGCGCTCAACCCAGAACTCAACGCCGTGGTGTCCACGCGAGCCGATGACGCTCTCGCCGAGATCGACGCCGGCTTGCCGGACGGTCCGCTGCGGGGCGTGCCTATTCTGATCAAAAACCTCGGAGCTGATGTGTGCGGCCAACCCGCCACCGACGGCTCCCGGTTATTCGCGGACGTTATCGCCGAGGCCGACTCGGCCATAGTCCGACGCTACAAAGCTGCTGGCATGGTGGTCCTGGGTACCACCAACGTCTCCGAAATGGGCAAGATGCCCACGACCGAGTCACTGTTCTACGGACCGTGCCGTAACCCGTGGAACACGGGCTACTCTACCGGCGGGTCCAGCGGCGGGTCGGCGGCAGCCGTCGCCTCGGGAATGGTTCCGGTCGCGCACGGCACCGACGGCGGTGGGTCCATTCGGATCCCCGCCTCGGCGTGCGGGTTGGTCGGCCTCAAGCCCAGCCGGGGCCGGATCCCGACCTGGCCCCACCCGGCGGGCTTTGCCTCCCCAGTGACCACGCACCACGCACTTACCACGACCGTCCGGGATTCCGCGGCGCTGCTGGACGTAACCTGCGGACACCTGCCCGGCGACGCCTTCGGAGCTCCGACTCCAGTCCGGCCGTTCCTCGACGAAGTCGGCATCGATCCGGGGAAGCTACGGATCGGAATCGTTCGGGCAGCACCCGAACCCTTCCCCACAGACTCCGTAATCACCGAGGTCGTGGACCGCACAGCTGCGCTGCTGGAAGAGCTCGGTCACGAGCTCTACGAAGTCGACCTAGGCATCGACGTCGTCCATGCGATCACAGTCAGTGGACGGATCATGATGGCACAGATGTCGGCAACCGTCGACAAACGACTAGCCCAACTCGGCCGAGAACTCCGTGACGACGACCTCGAACCATTCACCCGTACCATCCTCGACAATGGGCGCGGACTGACTGCGGCCAACCTCAACCTCGACCTTCAGGCCGCGCAGCGCATCGGCTGGCAACTCGGAACTCTGTTCGGCGATGACGGCGTCGACGTCCTGCTGTTGCCGTCGGTACCTCTCAGCGTCCCCGAGATCGGGTATCTCGACGTGACAGACCCAAAGACTCTCTGGACCCGTGCTGCCACCTATTCCACTACTACCTCCCTGTTCAACGTGTCGGGTCAACCCGCGATCTCCCTACCCGCTGGGGCAGACGACAACGGGCTACCTGTCGGGATTCAGCTCGCCGCTGACTACGCCCGCGAAGACATACTCCTGCGTCTGGCCGGACAGATCGAGACCAAAACGCCGTGGTCGGCAGTCGCTCCGGGTTACTCCAGCTGGTGATCGACGCTCATATCGAGCGACGGAGCAGTCTTAGGACATGACCGTGCCCGCCCTGATCTTCCAGCTATACGTGCCCCCGGCCCACCCGGGCCGGGGGCACAGGCGGCAGTAGCCCATCATCGGAGATAGAACTCGAACTGCGGCCATGCCTCATATCCACCATCTGTGTTACTCGCGTTCTCGGGCACGGGAATTGATCTAGAGCGTTGACCCAGCCACCGCGAGCGCGTTCACCTCGCACAACTACAACCCTCATCACGTCAGCGCTGAACTTCACAGAGACAGCCCGATGGGGTCGCTACCAACCTGACTGGAATACGAACCTGTTCGCTAAGAGAAAGAGCGTGGCCCACCCATGACCGAGGCATTCATCTACGACGCCATCCGGACACCGCGAGGTAAGGGCAAGCCCGGCGGTGCCCTACACGGGGTCAAGCCGATCGACCTGGTGGTCGGCCTCATCGAGGAGACGCGTCGTCGGTTCCCCGATCTCGACGAGAACCGCATCTCGGACATCATCCTCGGCATCGTCACCCCGCTCGGGGACCAGGGGATGGATCTGCCCCGCATCGCGGCCCTGGCCGCCGGCATGCCCGACACGGTCGCCGGCGTGCAGATCAACCGCTTCTGCGCCTCGGGGCTGACGTCCATCAACATGGCCGCCCAGAAGATCCGCTCCGGGTGGGACGAGGTCGTCTTCGCCGGTGGGGTCGAGTCCATGTCGCGCGTCCCCATGGGCACCGACGGTGGCGCCTGGGCGATGGACCCCGCCACCAACTACGACACCTACTTCTCGCCCCAGGGCATCGGCGCCGACCTCATCGCCACCCTCGAGGGCTTCACCCGCGAGGACGTGGACCGCTACGCCGAGCGCTCGCAGCGCCTCGCCGCCCGCGCCTGGGAGGAGGGCCGGTTCGCCAAGTCGGTCGTGCCCGTCAAGGACATCAACGGCATCACCATCCTCGACCACGACGAACACATGCGCCCCGGCACCACCGTCGAGGCCCTCGCCGGCCTCAAGCCCTCCTTCGCCATGGTCGGTGACATGGGTGGCTTCGACGCCGTCGCGCTGCAGAAGTACCACTGGGTCGAGGAGATCAACCACGTCCACCACGGCGGCAACTCGTCCGGCATCGTCGACGGCGCCGCCCTCGTCGTCGTGGGCTCCGAGAAGGCCGGACAGGAGATGGGGATGACCCCGCGCGCGCGGGTCGTCGCCGCCGCGACCTCCGGGGCCGACACCACCATCATGCTCACCGGGCCGACCCCGGCCGCCAAGAAGGCCCTCGCCACCGCCGGCCTGACCGCCGACGACATCGACCTCTGGGAGCTCAACGAGGCCTTCGCCTCCGTCGTCCTGCGCTTCCAGAAGGACATGGACATCCCCGACGAGAAGCTCAACGTCAACGGTGGGGCCATCGCCATGGGCCACCCGCTCGGCGCGACCGGCGCCATGATCACCGGCACCGTCCTCGATGAACTGGAGCGCACCGGCGGCAAGCGCGCCCTCATCACCCTCTGCGTGGGTGGCGGCATGGGTGTGGCCACCATCATCGAACGCGTCTGACCCACCGATACCACAGCGATACAGGAGTACAAGAACAGTGAGCGACAACATGTTCCGGTGGGATCAGGACGGCGACGGCATCGTCACCATCACCATGGACGACCCCGACCACGGCGCCAACACGATGAACTCCCGCTTCATCGACGACTTCTCCGCCACGGTCGACCGCATCGTGGCCGAGAAGGACTCCATCAAGGGAGTCGTCCTCACCTCCGCCAAGAAGAGCTTCTTCGGCGGCGGTGACCTCAAGTCCATGATCAAGGCCGGCCCTGAGCAGGCCGACGAACTGTACGAGCGGTCGATGGGGATCAAGGGCCGCATGCGTGCCCTCGAGACCTGTGGCGTGCCCGTCGTGGCCGCGATCAACGGCGCCGCCCTCGGCGGGGGCCTCGAACTCGCGCTCGCGTGCCACCATCGCGTCATGGCCGACGCCCGCGGGGCCAAGGTCGGACTGCCCGAGGTCACCCTCGGCCTGCTGCCCGGCGGCGGCGGCATCGTCCGCACCGTCCGGATGTTCGGCCTCGCCCAGGCCGTGCCCAACATCCTCATGTCCGGCCGTTCCTTCGCGCCCGACAAGGCCCTCAAGGCCGGCCTGGTCGACGAGGTCGTCGAGCCCGAGAAGCTCATCGACGCCGCCAAGGCCTGGCTCGCCACCGACCCCGAGCCCACCCAGCCGTGGGATCGCAAGGGCTGGACGCTGCCCGGCGGCACGATCGACGACCCCGCGCTGGCCGGCGTCCTGCCCTCGTTCCCCGCCAACATGCGCAAACAGACCAAGGGCGCCCCGGCCCCCGCCCCCCGGGCCATCATGGCCGCTGCCGTCGAGGGCTCCCAGGTCGACTTCGCCACCGCCGAGAAAATTGAGGCGCGCTACTTCGTCTCCCTCGTCACCGGCCCCATCGCGAAGAACATGATCCAGGCGTTCTTCTTCGACATGCAGCACTGCTCCTCCGGTGGCGCCCGCCCGAAGGCGGCCGACGGCTCCGAGATCCCGCGCACCCAGTTCACCAAGGTCGGCGTCCTCGGCGCGGGCATGATGGGCGCCGGCATCGCCTACGTCTGCGCCAAGGCCGGCATCGAGGTCGTCCTCAAGGACGTCGAGCAGGCCTCCGCCGACAAGGGTAAGGCGTACTCCGAGAAGCTCGAGGCCAAGGCCCTCGAGCGGGGCCGCACCACACAGGAGAAGTCTGACGCGCTGCTGGCCCGCATCACCCCGACCACCGACCCGCAGGCGCTCGCCGGCTGCGACCTGGTGATCGAGGCGGTGTTCGAGTCCCCCGATCTCAAGAAGAAGGTCTTCCAGGAGATCGAGGACATCGTCGCGCCCGACGCGCTGCTCAGCTCCAACACCTCGACGCTGCCGATCACCGACCTGGCCACCGGCGTCAAGCGGCCGGAGGATTTCATCGGCCTGCACTTCTTCTCGCCCGTCGACAAGATGCAGCTCGTCGAGATCATCCGCGGCGAGAAGACCACGCCGGAGACGCTGGCCAAGGCCATCGATCTGACGCTGCAGATCCGCAAGATCCCGATCGTCGTCAACGACTCGCGCGGCTTCTACACCTCCCGCGTCATCGGCACCTTCGTCAACGAGGCGATCGGCATGCTCGACGAGGGCATCGAACCGTCCACCATCGAGCAGGCCGGGCGGATCGCCGGCTACCCGGCGGCGCCGCTGCAGCTCTCCGACGAGCTGAACCTCAACCTCATGGTCAAGATCCGTCAGGCCACCCGCGAGGCTGAGGAGGCCGCGGGCAAGGAATACGTCCCCAACTCCTCCGACCGCGTCGTCCTGAAGATGGTCGAGGAGATCAAGCGGTCCGGGCGCGCCGCCGGCGCGGGCTTCTACGAGTACGCCGACGGCAAGCGCGGCGGACTCTGGCCGGGCCTGCGGGAGGCGTTCAACACCTCTCCCGACAACGCCCCGCCGCTACAGGATCTGGTCGACCGCATGATCTTCGCCGAGGTCCTCGAGACGCAGAAGTGCGTGGACGAGGGAGTGATCACCGACGACGCCGACGCCAACATCGGCTCGATCATCGGTATCGGTTTCCCGGCGTGGACCGGCGGCACCCGCCAGTACGCGAAGAACTACTCCGAGCCGGGCGCCAAGGTCGCCACCGGCTACAGAGGCTTCGTCGCCCGCGCCGAGGAACTGGCCGCGAAGTACGGCGAGCGCTTCGCCCCCACCGAGTCGCTGAGGAAGCTGGCGACCGACCAGGGCTGACGCCCCACCGCCGGCCGTGCCCGCACGCCCCCCGCCCAGCATTCCCACCCAGCCGGGAACGGCAGGCGGGGGGCGATGTTGTGTCCGCGCACGGCTTAATGCTATTGATCTTTCCCCAGCCATGAGCAGTCCAACCTCTGGGATAGCGACAATCCAGCAACCCTCGCGATCACCGCGGCCGTCGAGCTGCTCAGCATGGCACTCGCACTCGACACGGCCCCAGTACTCAAATCTTGATTGACCCGCCCGCGCCAAAAGGCCGCACCGGCGGATCGCTAGGCTCCCACCGGTTTTCTTGCGCCGGAATCCAGACGTTACGTAAAGTTGCCGTGTCGACGTCGGAGTATTTCAGCGACACGCAAGACTCGGACTTAAGCCCAGCTAGCAGCCACCCAGCAAGGGAAACCGCAATCACCTGCAGCCTGCGTGCCCACGAGTACGCAGCCGGATTCGATCCAAGGCACTCGCGGTACATGCATTCGTCACGAACCCGGGATTGCGCAGTGGAAGAATCGATATAGCAGCGCTATTCGGTCGGTTTGACGAGGATGACCTGGGCTGGATCTACGCCGTCGGCGGAAGTCAAGGTAGGGAGTTCGTAGCCCTCAAGACCGTCAAGCTCAAGACTTACCCGAGCTGCTAGATGCGAAGAACGAACTGACTGACCATTGGCGATGGTTGCATAGAACTGTGCGGCGTAGTTGATGGCATCGGTGTCGGCAATGCTGTCTGCCATTCCGATGGCGAGGGGGACGATCTTCTCCTCAACTAGGTTGTTAGCCTGCGGAGCCGAGTTGCACGAGTTCAAGAGAACGAGCAGGGGTGGACTGTCAGTGGCTTGCATGGCTCGGGCGAATGCCTGTGCAGTCACTATCACGCCGTCGTGCTGCTCATCTCGGTCTCCCTCGAAGACGATGAGAGCACTGCTGCTGTGGCCTGAGAAGTGAACGACGTGGGGACGGAACTTAGTGATTCCGTCCATCAAGTCCGCAGTAGTAGCGGCGGGCCGTGCGTCGAACTGAATTTGATCACGGTGAAGCGCAGCTTCAACTGCAGTTCGAATCCGTTTTTGCTCTCGGCCGATCCTCAGGTCCCCCTCGGATGCGGCGCCAAGCAGTAAAATTCTGAGGACTTCCGCTTTGGGCGATGGCATTGAGCGCATTACCTCGTTTACCGCATCTTCTGCCTGACTGAGCCGCGAGCTGAACGCCTGCTTTTCGCCAGCAGCCCTACGCGCAGCTTCTTCCTCTGCCTCCTTGCGCTTACGCTCCGCAGCCTCAAGCTCTGACTGTTGTGTTCGCTCCAACTTCGCCTGGAGATCCAGCTCGTGTTTTGAGTAGCTGTCCACTCTCTTCTGCCACTGCGCGGCGTCTTTACCTGCCGTTTCCGCCTCTTTGTCCTTACGCTCCGCCTCCCTGATCTTGCTCTTCATGGTGGTCAAGCTCTTGGTGGCCGCCGCTGCACCGCGGGCCTTGGCGGCGGCTGCCCTGGCGGCCGATTCCTTAGTCCTGTAGTTCCCGACCTTGGATTCTGCGTCTCGTCGCTGCTTGCGCTTTTGTTCCAGCTGCCTGCGGTACATGCTCGAACTCATCTGGTCCCTCCTGGTCGGAGATTGCGTTCTCGCAAGCTACAGCAGGGGTCCGACACTCGATCACCACAGCGCGAACCGCCCCTCAGTTTGTGTGCACGCGCTGCAAAGCGCGGTACAGCGTGGATCGTCCAACACCGAGATCGCGGGCGATCGCCGACGGCCCCTCCCCCGCTTCAACGCGGGCCCGGGCCTCGTTGATCTGTTCGTCAGTCAGGACGCGTTTGCGCCCCTTGTACTTGCCCTTCGTTTTCGCGATAGCGATGCCCTCGGCTTGGCGTTCACGGATGATGGCCCGCTCGAACTCGGCGAACGCCCCCAGTAGAGAGAGCATCAGGTCGGCGCGAGGATCCTGGGCGCCGGCGGCGTAGGTTGCCCGTTCGTGGACGAACTCCACGCTGGCTCCCTTGGCGGTGATTTCACCGACGATCTGCTTGAGATCGACCAGGGAACGGGCAAGGCGGTCCATCGACGCGACAACTAGCTCGTCACCGTCTCGCAGATACCTGATGCACTCTTCGAGCTTCGCGCGATCAGCACGCGAGCGAGCGGACTGCTTTTCGATATAGACCTGGTCGCACTCCCCCACCGCCTCGAGCTGACGCGCCTCGTTCTGATCGGCGGCCGACACGCGCACGTACGCCACCCGCTGTCCACGCGGACGCGAGGCCTCACGACCCGGCTTCGGATCCGGCTTTAGCTTTGGCTTCCGCTCGATGACGTTCTCCGAGTCCGTCGACTCCACCCGGAAGTTCCACCCCAGCTCGTCCCGGCGACGGAACCGAGTCCGCACGTTCCCGCGGCTGACGATGAGCACCTCCTCGCCACCATCACCAGAACGGTTCAGCAACGTCCCGACCCGATCAGCCATCGAAAAGACCCCTTCGCCCGGAATTTGTATCAATAGATCCTAGACCCGACGGTCATACGTTTCATAACGACCACAATGGACCCTGTGACACAGCAGCGATGGTTGGCGGCGTATCGTCCCGCACGGGTGTACTTCAGTGCAACAGCAATCGGTCGGTGAAGCCGAGTTGACTGGCCTGGATAGCGGGGAGCTCCGACGGTTCGGGAATGACGCCCTCTGCTTCGCCAGCCCCAGTCGGGCCCGAAGTACCGTTACGCCTTGTGAGCAACGAACTTCAGGCCCTTCTCGACCGAGTGGCGAGCAGCGACCCCGGCACGGCCAAAGAACTGCGGAAGCATGTGGAAGTACTACAGTCGCGGCGGCAATACGGCCTCAACTTCGAGCGCCACACGCCGGAATCGGTGGCGCTTGTCGGTCGGCCGCTCCTAGTCGGCGACAAAGCGCGATTCCTACCCGAGCGCGGCCAGACCGAGGTCGAGTCGAGCACGACATGGGTCGTCACTGGGATCACTGGCCCGAAAAAGGCCAGAGTTGCCTCGCTGCTGGACCCCCGGACTAAGGAAGAGGTCTCGCGAGCTGTCGAGGACTTGATCTACATCGCGGAGTTCCGCGATCCGATCTACCCGGGCCTGGTGTCAACGGGCAGGGTCGAGCGCGGAGGCGACAAGCCGTACAGCATGGTGATCAATGGCGAGAATTATCACGCGCTCGAAGCCATGCTTTTCACTAATCGAGGCAAGGTCGACTGTATCTACATCGATCCGCCGTACAACACCCGCGCGAACGACTGGAAGTACAACAACGACTACGTCGATCCCGGTGATTCGTACGCGCACTCGAAGTGGCTAGCGTTCATGGAGCGTCGCCTCAAAGTGGCCAGGGAGCTACTGAACCCAGAGGACTCGGTGCTGATCGTCACGATCGACGAGAAAGAGTATCTGAGGCTGGGCCTGCTGCTGGAGCAGCTGTTCCCAGAAGCCCGGATTCAGATGGTGAGCAGCGTGATTAACCCCGGCGGGGCCTCGCGGGTAGCAGCCTTCACGCGGGTGGATGAGTACGTGTTCTTCGTCAAGTTCGGAGACGCAACGCCCGCGAAGTACTCGAACGACATGCTGTTTACTGACGGCTACGAGCCCGACGCGAACAGGTCGCCTATCTGGCGCGGCATGTTGCGAGGAGGTTCTGGGCCGCTGAGGGCGGACTCACCGTCGAAGTTTTACCCGGTGCTTGTCGACCGGAAGACAGGCGTCGTCGTCGGCGCCGGTGAGGCATTGCCGCTCGATGTAGATCGGACGACGTACACACCGCCTGCTGGGTTGGACGCCGTCTGGCCGCTCAAGCGCGGAGGCATCGAAGGTCGATGGGAGCTGAATACCTCCACCTTCGAGTTCCGGCGCTCGCGGGGATACGTCCGAGCTGGCGATCCGAACAAGCGGACCGGTGCCCGCTCGATTTATTACCTCCGAAACGCCGAGATGGAACGTCTGGAGTCGGGCGAGCTGATCTCAAAGGGGATGAACGAGCGGGGATTTTTGAACATCGAGTACAACCCCGAGCGAGCGCGCACGCTGCCGGCCAAGACCGTGTGGAACCGGGAGAGCCACAATGCGACAGAGCACGGCTCCAATCTCCTCAAAGCGATCTTGCCCGGCCGAAAGTTTCCGTTCCCGAAGTCGCTATACGCGGTCGAGGACGCCTTGCGCTTCTTCATCGGCGACAAGCCCGACGCCCTGGTCGTTGACTTCTTCTCGGGATCAGGGACCACGGCGCACGCTGTCATGCGCTTGAATCGCCAGGACGGTGGTTGTCGGCGATCCATCTCGGTGACGAACAACGAAGTCAACGATGAGGAAGAGGCGTTGCTCAAGCGCGGGCTGCGCGCCGGCGATCCCGAGTGGGACTGCTTAGGCATCTGCGAGCGCGTCACAAAGCCCCGGATTGCCGCCGCGGTGACCGGCCAGACTCCGGAAGGCGTGCCAATCAAGGGTGAGTACCGATTCACCGACGAGTTTCCCATGGCCGACGGCTTCGAGGAGAACGTCGAGTTTTTCACTCTCACCTACGAGAACCCAGCATTGGTCGAGTTGGACCTCGCTTTCGGGAAGATCTCACCGCTGCTGTGGATGCGCGCGGGGGCGCAAGGCCGCATCATCACCGAACGCAACGGGATGTTCGATCTGGCTGAACGCTACGCCGTGCTGTTCAGCGTCGATGCCGCCAAGCCGTTCCTGTCGGCGGTAGCCGATGCCAGTGGCCTCCGGGTCGCCTATATCGTCACCGATGACGAAATGCAGTATCAGGCGATCGCCGGCCAGCTGCCAGACGGGGTCGAGTCGGTGAGGCTGTACGAGTCGTACCTGCGTACGTTCGAGATCAACACGGGGAGGGTCTGACTGATGCAGCTGACGCTGAAGGACTATCAGGTCGGCGCAGTTAAGCAGATCTTGACCGACCTTGGTTACGCACGCACGGACTGGCACGAGCGCGGTCGCCGGACCGCATTCGCCCTCTCGGCAACAACCGGCTCCGGCAAGACCGTGGTTGCGGCGACAGTGATCGAGGCGCTACTTCGGGGCAGCGGAGAGTTCGACGTCGATGCCGACCCCACTGCCGTGGTGTTGTGGGTTTCTAAAGACCCGTCACTTAACGAGCAGACGCGCAGCAGGTTCATCACCTGTGTCGACGACATCGCACCCGGCGACATGGTGCTCTTGGACAAGAACTACACGGAGGACTCACTGCAGCCCGGCCGGGTCTACTTCATCAATCCCAGCAAGCTGACCAAATCCGCCGACTTCGTCAAGCACAGCAATTCGCGGCGCTACACGTTCTGGGAGATCCTGGCGAACACGATTAACGATCCGGACAAGACGTTGTACATGGTGCTCGACGAGGCGCACGAAGGCATGAAGGAACCGTCCAACACCGAGCAGACGATCGTGCAAAAAATCATCACCGGCAACGGAGTCAACCCGCCAATGCCGATCGTTCTGGGTATCTCAGCGACGGTAAAGCGGTTCGACGAGGCGATGGACAAGGCATCCGGGTTCACCAGGCCTGACAACGTCACGATTGACCCGAAGGACGTGCAGGCTTCGGGCTTGCTCAAGAGCACGCTTACCCTCGACATCCCCGACGAAGACGGCGAGTATATGACGTCAATGGTGCGCGATGCGACCAAGGACTTCGTGGGAATATGCGAGCGCTGGGATGCCTACTGCGCCGACCAGGATATCGAGCCGGTCCTGCCGCTGCTGGTGATCCAGATCCCGAACAAGGCCGCCGGCGAAAAGGACACCGAGAAGGGTCGCCGCGAGGAGGATGAACTAATCCTCCTACTGCTGGAGACGGTGCGCAAGAACTGGCCGGATATGCCCGAGCAGTGCGTGGCGCATGTGCTGGGCGACCGGTCGACGATCGAGGTGGGTGCATATGTGGTTCCACGTGTCGCTCCGCAGGACATCGAGGATGACCACCGGATCCGAGTGCTCGTCGCCAAGGACGCGGTATCGACAGGATGGGACTGCCCTCGCGCCGAGGTGCTCGTCTCGCTGCGCCCGAGCAGCGGGGACAATGACACCTACGTGACCCAGTTGCTGGGCCGCATGGTGCGGACCCCCTTGGCCCGCTCGACCAGCGACGAACTGCTCAACAGCGCTTCGTGTTACTTACCGTACTTCGATAAAGCCAAGGCGAAGATCATCGCCGAGGAGATCATGGGCATCCGCGAACCGCGTTCGGGCCAGCGCGGCGCGGCGGTTGGCAAGGTGATGCGCAAGCCGGTGATGCTGAGGCGTAACCCGCACGTCGACGAAGCCGTGGTCGAGTTGATCGAGTCGCTGCCGTCGCAGAGCAAGCCGGCTGCAACGCCGCGGCCGATCAAACGGCTGCTCAAGTCCGCACAGGCGTTCGCACAGGATGACCTGGTACCTGGTGCCGACAAGATCGCCCACGAGACGGTATTCGATGTGCTGGACATGGTGGTAGAGGAGAACGCCTCCGCACTGGCCGAGGAGGCCAAGCAGATCATGACCGCCGACATCCGGCGAATCCGCGCCGCGCATGGCGACGACGGAGCCACGTCGGAGACGACCTCACGCGACGCTGACGCGGCCACGGTCGAGGACGCTCTGCGGCACCTTCGTCGGCAGCTAGGCGCTTCGGTGGTCAACCGGTACCTGCAACGCGACATGCAGGCCGCGATCGACGCCGAGTACGAGGCTGGCGAGCCGGGCATAACAGACATCACCGCGGTGCGTGCAGCAGTGGCAGCATTGGCTTTTATCGATGTCGACGTGCGAAGGGTGGTCGAGGACGCGGCTGACTCCCTAACTCGGCATTGGCTAATCAGCAACGCACGCCAGATCGGTAAGCTCCCCGATACACGTCAATCGATCTACGAGCAGATCCGTGGCATGGCTCGCGGTGTCGAGCCGGTCGACATCGAAATCAAGCGGGAGGAGCTCGTCGATACCGTGGACACCGACGGAAACGAACTCCCGCTGGTGGGCAAGCACGTGCTATCCACCGATGCCGGCGCCTACCCGCTGGACCAGAAGATGGCCGGCACCGCGGAGAAGGCCGGAAACCGCTGGGAACTGACGGTGCTTGACCACGAAATAGCTGACCACTCGCTTGCAGGCTGGTATCGGAACCCGTCAGCGGGCAAACACGCCCTGCGGGTGGCCTACAAGGCCGGCGACGCCTGGAAGTCAATCCAGCCGGATTTCGTGTTCGTCAACGACGTGGAAGGTGAGCTACGTCCGTCGATCATCGACCCGCACGGGGCACACCTGGGCGACTCCGCTCCCAAGCTCAAGGCTCTGGTGCAGTACGCCGACGAGCACGGCGGTGCATTCGCTCGAATCATCGCCGTCGGTGTCGAGGATGAAGGCGAGCTGCTCGCTCTGGACCTCAAGGACCCAGCGGTACGGCGAGCGGTCTACGAGTCGGCAGCCGACAGCGACTCAATCAAGTCGCTCTACGACAAGTTCGGCTCGAAGTACGCGATGATCCCGGCGCGTCTACTTTGAGTCAGTTCGGTGGTTGCGGCGAATCTCGTCAGCTACAACGGCTCGCCTCCCCCAATCTGGATTTGTGAGACTGTGCCAAACGCGTGCATTCGTGAGTTCCACGGCTCCCGACTGATCGTGTGCCGATAATGTCAGATTCCGTCAACTGTGCAGGTCAGCGTCCGATCTCGCTCTCGCTTGCTACTGTCTCCCGCATGTGTGGTCGGTACTCGGTAGCCGTATCCGGCGCAGACCTGGTCGACGTCCTCGATCTGGACGGAACGGATCCGGGGTTCGAGTGGGAGCCGGCCTACTCGGTTGCCCCTCGCACGCGGGCGCCGGTGATCCGCGATCGCCTGATCGACGACCAGCGGGTGCGCGAGGGATTCCTGCCGACGTGGGGGCTGCGTCCGTCGTGGGCCAAGGAGAAGGGCCCGCGGCCGATTAACGCCCGCCTGGAGGGCGTGGCGACGAACGGGATGTTCCGCTCCTCGTTCGCCTCGGCGCGTGCCCTCGTGCCGATGACTGGGTATTTCGAGTGGCAGGAAACCGTCGAGAACGGCAAGAAGGTCAAGAACCCGAGTTACGTCCACGCCCCCGGCGACGAGCTCCTGCTCGCCGCCGGCCTACTGGCCTTCCACCGGGAGGGTGACGACGCCGAGTGGCGGACGACGTTCACGATCATCACCCGCACCGGCGAGGACGCGGCCGGCGAGGTCCACGACCGGATGCCGGTCTTCCTCACCCCGGCCGCGTGGGACACCTGGCTCGCCCCCGAGAAGATCGGCAAGAAGCAGGCCGCCGATCTGCTCGACCTGCTCGACGTCGAGTCCCGGGCGGTCGCGGCGACCCTGCGAACCCGTCCGGTGTCCCGGGCGGTCAATAACGTGCGCACCTTGGACCGCACTGACCCCAGTCTGATTGAACCGCTCGCCTAGACACCGCATGGATATTCGGGTGGTCAAAGGTGAGGCCCCCGCGTACATGTCACCGCCGGTAACCTCCACGTCGACGTTCTCGCAGATCACAGGTAGGTAGACGATGGACCCGGTAACTCAAGCGCTCAACTCCATCCCCGGCTTTCAGGGATCGGTGCAGCAGATTAATCGGACGAACCTCGAGATTCTTCGGGCTAACGGTTTTGGGGACGCCTGGTGGATCCCCGATTTCATTCGGGACATGACGGTCTCCGGCTGGCTCTGACAGGCCATCTGCGACACCTCGCACCGAATCGCCACGGCCCCTCGTGCTGGGTTCAGCACGAGGGGCCGTGTCGTCTGTACGCGCCGACCCTGAGCGGAGGGGGCGCGCTACCGGGAGCCGTATCGGCGCGCGCTGGTCGTTCCGTCTCGGTAGCGGGGTTTGCCGTCGGCGCCGTTGCGGTAGCGGCGGGGGTTCCGGGCCAGCCGTCGTAGGTCAGCGAGCAGTTCGGCGGCACGGCCCTCTCCTAGTTCGGTGATGGCGATCCGGTAGGCGCCGCGGGCGCCCCAGTCGAGCTCAGGAAGGCCGGCGACGACGCGGTGCCAGCGCAGGACCTCGAGGAAGTGTGCCTCGCCTGTCTGGTCGGCCGCGTGTCTGATTCGGTCCACCAGCTCGTCCACGCCGGCACCGTAACCGGGGCCTCCGACACCGGCGGTCAGTGCAGGTCGCGGGCGGCGATGAGACCTGCGACGAACGCGGCTGCTTTGTCGGCCTCGGCGTCGGTGAGGTCGTACTCCTGGCCACCGATCACGGTGCGAGCCGCGCCAAGTGGCTCGAGTCCGAACATGAGGCGGGTGCTGGCCGACAGCGCCGCCCGGTCGGCGATGTCACTGACGCTGCAGTCCAGGGCCTCGGCGAGTGCTGCGAGCTGGTCTTTGCTAATGGCGCTGGGCGACGCGGCCGGCCCGTGGGCGGTGGGCTTTGATTGTCCGCGCTCCCAGGCGCTGATCCAGGGGGATTTCACGCCGACGGCGACGGCGAGTTTGAGCTGGGACAGTCCGCGCTCGAGGCGGACGGCGCGGATGGCGCGGCCGAGTGAGCGGGCCTCGTCGGGTGTCATTGCCCCTCCCCCGCTGTGTCGGGTCGGATCTCGGCGACGACTGACCAGTGCCCGCCCTCGTGGGCGGTCGACACCACGGACGCCTCGACCCCGCCGAGGGCGCGCCTGCGGCGGTCGAGGTCGATGTGGGCGTGCAGCTCGCTCGGCCCGGTCCCGATCAAGTACATGTCGTCATCGTGCCCGGTGCTACGGCTGTACGGGTGTCGCCCCTGCCGGGGGCGCCTGGGGCGGCGCGTCGAGGGTCAGCAGCCATGAGGTCGCAGCCTCGATCGCCTCGGCGGCGACGGCCGCACCGATGGCGTCCCGGTCGACGGGCTGGCCGGTCGACCGCTCGTGCTTGCACAGGTAAAGGTCGACGGCGTCGGAGACGGTGCCCGGGTCGATCGTGGCTCCAAGTGCTGCCAGGGCGTCGTGCGCCTGGTGCTCGAGCTGGGCCTGTGAGTGCATCTGATCATCCCTTCTGGGTGGTGTCGGTCGCCGACGGTTACTGGGCGGCGGTCGGGCCTGCGGTGAGCGAGGCGCGGCGCTCGGTCTCGGTGCGCATGGCGCGGCCTTGGGCGAGGAGAATCTCGAACAGCTCGGCGGTGGGGGCCTCGGCGCTGGCGCGGGTCAGGGTGTGGGCGGTGGCGGCGAAGGCCCGGCGGTAGGCGGCGTCGAGGACGTCGGCGGCGAGGGTGGTCAGCCCGACGGCGGGGGTTCCGAGCAGGGTGACGGTCTGGAGGGCGTCGGCCAGGAGTCGGCCGTGGTGGCCGGCCATGCGTCCGGCGCTGGTCAGGGCGGCCAGGACGCGGGTCGGGTGATGGGGCTCGTCTGCGGTGACGAGGTCCGCGATGACGGCGAACAGCTCGCCGTAGCGGGGCGTGAGGAAGTCGTCGGCGGTGAGGTGGCGGGCGATGTGGCGGGCCTCGGCGGTGTCGGTGGTGTGCAGCAGGGCGCAGAGCAGGGCGGCTTCGGGGTCGAGCTCGGGGACGGTGGGGGCGTCGTCGGTGGCGGCGAGGTCGTCGACGTCGACCGGGTCGGCGGTGGCCTGCGGGTCCTCGGTCATGGTGTGCATTGTGATGTCCCCTCCCCTGCTGGTGGGTGGCTTAGGCGGCGTGGGCCGCGAGGTTCTTGATGCGGTCGGGGCGGAAGCCGGCCCAGTGGTCGGTGTCGGTGACGACGACGGGGGCCTGGAGGTGGCCGAGGGCCATGACGTAGTCGCGGGCGGCGGCGTCAGCGGTGATGTCGACGAGTTCATAACTGATGCCGGCCTTGTCGAGGGCCTTAATGGTGGCGCCGCACTGCACGCACTGCGGCTTGGTGTAGACCGTGATGCTCATCGAAAGATCCCTTTCGGGTGGTGCCCGTCTGCCTCTCGGCGATGGGCGGCGTCTCGTCAGTAGTCGAACTCGTCGAGATCGACGACGGGGGAGGTCGAGTGGGTCGCGATGATCGCCTCGGCAACGCCCGGGGTCGAGGCGATGGTCTCGCGGATGATGTCGTCGACGGTGACACCCTCGGCGAGGGCGTTCTCGGCGGGGAGGCCCTGGGTGCGGGGGTCGCTGATGAGGTAGCGGAACGTCATCGCGGTGATGTAGGCGATGCTGTAGATGTCCTCTCCCCTGCCCGGGTGCAGCCGCTCGTCGACGAGCTTCGCTGCCAGCATGGCGACTCCTGCGATGTGGTCGCCGTTGTAGAGGCGGGAATCCTCTACTTCGTAGTTCTGATCGTCCATTGCTCTACCTTTCTCTCCGGCTCTGCTTACTTCTATCGCACACGCATGATACTAGTATGCAAGTGGCTTGTGGGGGGTTTTTCGGTTCTCACCTGCGGTTTTCCCGTCTGCCTCTCGGCGATGGGCGGTTGTCGACTAGCCCTGGCTGGGGATGGGGGCGAGTCGGTCTCCGGTGACGAGCAGGTCGCCGTTGTAGTCGTCCCGGTGTTGGGGGATGCTGTGGGCGAGGTAGAGACCGTGGGTTCGCATGGCTACTCGGCTGATCTGGGGATAGAGGAATCGCTTGTGGCCATTGAGCAGGGCGGCGGCGTCGTGGCGCTCGATCTCGTGGGTGATATGAAGTGCCGACCGCACCTGGGTGACGAGCTCGCGGTTGTCGAGCAGGTGGGTGGCGTTGGCTGCGGTGGGCTCGTAGTAGCCGGTGCGGGTCTTCTTCGGGCTGGCGTTCATGGTGTTCTCCTGGCTGGCGAGGGTGGGCGTGCGCCCGTGGGCCGCCCCCGCAGGGTGGCGGGGGCGGTGGGGGTCAGTCGGCGGTGACGATCTCGGCGCGGCCGTAGTGGTCGTCGCCGCAGACGGTGCAGCGGTAGACGCCGTGGTTCTCGCTGCCGGTGTGGGTGACCATGCCGAGCGCTTCGGCGGTGGCGATTGCCGAGTGGTTGTCCTCGATCGCGACCCAGTCGTCGTTGACCAGGCCGACGAGGCAGGTAGTGCAGACTAGGTGGTCCATGTTGGCTCCTTTCGGGTTCGGGGTGAGGGGCCTTGTGGCCCGCTCTACTTCCATTATACACGCATCATACTAGTATGCAACTAGTATGGGCCGGTTAAA
>NZ_JBSHMJ010000022.1:0-66723 GCF_053645265.1 Dietzia sp. NPDC055343
GGTCGGCACCCTCGTGCCGGCCGGGGCGCCGGCGTGGTGCTGCCCGCGAATCGGCGAACCGCACCCATTCCGGGTCGCTCCCTTTCCGGGCCGCACCCTTTCCGGGCCGGGGCCGGCTGCCCGGGCAGACTGGAGGCCGTGAACAACCTCCCCGGGCCTCGACAGCCGCTTCCGGCCACCGGCGCACCACACGGCGCCCCGGGACTCTGGATGACACCGATCCGGGGGCGGGTCGCGGTGGCTGCTCTCGGCTGGGTGCTGGTCTACATCGTCGGCGCCGTCGTCGTCGTCATTCTCGGGATGCTCGCGGTGCGGGAGTGGGGAAGTGGACGACCACCCGCCGCCCCGCTGGCCCTGGCCGTGTTGGCCGGCACCGCGGTGGCCGCGCTCGCCGCCGTCCGGACCCACCTGCTGCGCCGACGGCGGCTGAGATGGGCGGACCTCGGCCTGCGACGTCCGGATAGGTCGCCTTTACATCTGCTGTGGCAGATCCCGGCGGTGATGGGCACGGGCATGGTGGCCTCGATGTTCGTCCTCCTCCCGCTCGCCCCCGCCGGGGAGACGGGGGACGACGCGGTCTCGGAGGCGCTCGGCGACCTCGTCTCCGGCGGCCCGGCCTACGTCGTGCTGGGCCTGGTCACCGTGGCCGTTCTCGTACCCGTCGTCGAGGAGATCGTGTTCCGGGGCATCGTGCTGCCGGCCCTGCGGGCGAGGTACCGGGCCGCGGTGGGCATCACGCTCGCGGGAGGCGTGTTCGCGGCGGTGCACTTCGTGCCGCCCGCGCTGCCGTACCTGCTGGTGGTGGGGATCGCGCTGTGCGCTATGGCCGAGTGGTACCGGTCGATCGTGCCCGGGATCGTGCTGCACGGGGTGAACAACGCGATCGTGTTCACGGGTGTGGTGGCCGGAGCCGGGGCACTCTGACCGCGGACCGGGCCGGACCGGGCCGGGCCGGGCCCGGCCTCAGGCGAGGAGCGCGGAGACCAGCAGCAGGACCGGCAACGCACCGAGCGTGGTGATGACCGCCGAATCCCGTGCGAGGAGTATCCCGTGTCCGTAGCGCGTGGCCACGACGAGCACGTTCTGTGCGGTGGGCAGCGCGGCCGCCACCACCACGGTGAGCAGCTCGTGGCCCTGCATCCCGAGCAGCTCGGCGCCGAGGGCGTAGGCGAGGAGCGGGTGCGCGATGAGCTTGAGAACGCTCGCGAGCCAGATCTCGCGGCGTGGTGACGCCCCGGCTTCGAGGACCTTCACGCCGTAGAGCGACATGCCGAACACCAACAGCGCGCCGGGGACGGAGATCTGGCCGATGAGTTTCACCGGCTCCAGCAGTGTCTCCGGCGGGGTCCACGGCACGGCAGCCATCACGACCCCCGCGAGCGCCGCCAGGACGATCGGGGTGCGGATGGCCTGCACGAGTGCGCCCAGGGCACCGCTGAGGGCGCCCCCGTTCCCGTGGGTGCCGTCCGTCCGGTCGGCATCCCGCGCCTGGGCGCGCTCGAGAACCGCGATGGCGATCGGCTGGAGGACGACCACCTGGAACAACAGCAGTGGCATGACGAAGCCGAGGTCGCCCAGGACATACAGAGCGATGGGGATGCCGAGGTTGGCCGAGTTCACGTACCCGGCGGACAACGCGCCGATCACCAGGTCGGACGCGGGTCGTCGGAGCCACATCCGGGCGATGGCCATGTAGAGGACCGCGATGATGATCGCGGAGACCGCGGACACCACGAACACGCCGGTGAAGACCTGGTCGAGCGTGGTGCGGGCGAGCGAGTCGAACAGCAGTGCCGGGGTGGCGACGAAGAACACCAGCCGGTTGAGGACCAGCCGGGCGTCGCTGCCGAGGACATCGGTCCGGGCGAGGAACCAGCCCAGGGCGACGAGTGCGACGATCACGGCGAAGCCGTTCAGGACACCTGCCACGGTGGGGAGCTCCTCGGATCAGGCGGCGGGAGGGGGCGCGGGGGAGACCAGCGGTAACGCCGATCGGGGCCGTGCGCTCCTTGTTCAGGAGGCACAGCCCCGATCGGGTTGCTGTTGCCTTAAGTCGGCGGCCCGGTGGGCACGCGCAGGACGAGCGGGCGCTGTCTGAGACCGCGCCTAGCGACGACTCAGCGGCTGGTGAAGGGCAGCAGAGCCATCTCGCGGGCGTTCTTGACCGCCACGGCGACCTGACGCTGCTGCTGCGGGGTCAGGCCGGTGACGCGGCGCGAACGGATCTTGCCACGATCGGAGATGAACGTGCGGAGGGTGTTGACGTCCTTGTAGTCGACGGTCTCGATGCCGGCGACCTTCAAGGGGTTCTTCTTGGGCCGGCGGCCCTCCTGGGCCCGGGCCTTCTTGGACGGGGTGCTACGTGCCTTAGCCATGATTACCTACTCACCAACTCGACTTCGTGACACCGGGCAGCTCGCCACGGTGGGCCATCTCGCGCATGCGAACGCGGGAAAGGCCGAACTTCCGGAGGTAGCCGCGCGGGCGGCCATCGGCGACGTCGCGGTTACGCACCCGCACGGGCGAGGCGTCACGCGGCATCTTGTTGAGCGCGGTCTGGGCATCCATACGTGCCTCGTCCGAGCTCTCGGGGTTCTTGATGATTGCCTTGAGCTCGGCGCGGCGCTCGGCGAACCGGGCGACCTTAGCCTTGCGCTGCTCGTTGCGCGCGATCTTGGACTTCTTGGCCACGGGTCAGCGCTCCTCTCGGAATTCGACGTGCTTACGGACGACCGGGTCGAACTTCTTGAGGACGATGCGGTCCGGGTTGTTACGACGGTTCTTGCGGGTCACGTACGTGAACCCGGTACCGGCCGTGGACTTCAGCTTGATGATGGGACGAATGTCGTTACGGGCCATCTCAGATCTTCTCCCCACGGGCACGGATACGGGCCACCACGGCCTCGATGCCGTCGCGGTCGATGGTCTTGATGCCCTTCGTCGAGACCGTCAGCGTGACGCGACGACCCTCGGAGGGCAGGAAGTAGCTACGACGCTGGACATTCGGGTTCCAGCGACGGTTGGTCCTGCGGTGTGAGTGCGAGACGGACTTGCCGAAACCCGGCTTCCGTCCCGTTACCTGGCAATGCGCCGACATGGCGTGGTTCTCCTTCCGCCCCGTCCTCGGTGGCGCGCGGCGGAGGAACGCTCGTCCTCCGGCCGGGGCCGGAGCAAGAGCGGATCGCCACGTCGCGAACACCTTGAGAGGCGATTGCAAACGTGCAGACAACAGCGATGGTCTAGTTTACGCAGCCGGTGGCCCGAAACGGTAATCGGCACGTCAGTGGTGGTATCGCCGCCGCTCACGCCGCGCCGGGCGGCGGGCGTCCGCGCTCGAATTGGGTGCTCGGCCATCATACGGGTACGATCTACCGATGCGTGTGCTGAGACCGGACTCCCCGGTTCGGCCACTGGCCACAGCGCGCCCCACTCGTGGGGCGAGCGCCAGACCCACAGTCTTCTACCGAGCTAGAGGGATCCAGTTATGAAGAACGATATCCACCCCGACTACCACCCGGTGGTCTTCCAGGACTCGGGCACGGGCACCAAGTTCCTCACCCGTTCCACCGCCACCAGCGACCGCACGGTCGAGTGGGAGGACGGCCAGTCCTACCCGCTGATCGTCGTGGACGTGACCAGCGAGTCGCACCCGTTCTGGACCGGCGCGCAGCGTGTCATGGACACCGCCGGCCGCGTCGAGAAGTTCCAGCGCCGCTACGGCAACCGCACCCGCCGCGCCAAGTGAGCCGCGGGGCGCACGCGCCCCGATCCACCTTTTAACCCGAGGACACACATCATGGCAGTTCCCAAGCGCCGCCTCTCGCGCGCCAACACCCATTCCCGTCGTTCGCAGTGGAAGGCTGACAACGTCGCCCTCCAGGAGACCAAGGTCGACGGCCGCGCCGTCGTCCTTCCCCGTCGTCTGGTGAAGGCCGCGAAGCTCGGCCTGGTCGACCTCGACCGCTGAACCGCCTCCGGCTGATTCCGATCAGCCGAGTACGGCGGTGCCCGGCGCGCCGCACGCACACGCCCGTCACGAACCCGGTGGATCCTCAGGGAGCCACCGGGTTCGTCGGCGTCTGAGGGGCCGTCTTCAGCGTCACTCTGTGATTCCTCAGCAGGGGTTCAGGCGCGTGCGCGAGACTGAGCGTCATGAAGATCCTCGTGGTAGACGACGACCAGGCGGTGCGCGAATCGCTTCGACGCTCGCTGACGTTCAACGGATACGAGGTCGACCTGGCCGGTGACGGGATCGAGGCCATCGAGATGGTGGACGAGGACCGTCCCGATGCCGTGATCCTCGATGTGATGATGCCCCGTCGGGACGGCCTCGAGGTGTGCCGGATCCTCCGTAGCCGAGGCGACGACCTGCCGGTGTTGATGCTCACCGCCCGTGATGCGGTGTCCGAGCGGGTGGCAGGGCTCGACGCCGGCGCCGACGACTACCTGCCCAAGCCGTTCGCGTTGGAGGAGCTGCTGGCGCGTCTGCGGGCACTGCTGCGCCGCCGGGGGCCCGAGTCCGAGGACGCCGACGAGGTGTTGGAGTTCGAGGATCTGCGCATGGATCTCGCGACCCGGGAGGTCACGCGAGGCGAACGACGGATCCAGCTCACCCGCACCGAGTTCTCGCTGCTCGAGCTGCTTCTGCACCACCCGCGACGGGTGCTGACACGCAGCCACATCCTCGAAGAGGTGTGGGGCTACGACTTCCCGACCTCCGGCAACGCGCTCGAGGTCTACATCGGTTATCTCAGGCGCAAGACCGAGGGAGAGGGAGAGGTCAGGCTCATCCACACCGTCCGTGGTGTCGGATACGTGCTGCGCGAGACGCCGTAGCGGTGGCAGCCGGCACGGTCGGGAGGAACTCCACACCGATCTCGTTGCACCAGCGGGTCACCCTGCTGGCGGCGAGCTCGGTGGGGGTCGCTGTGGCTCTCATGGCCGTCGCGGCCTACTTCGTCGTGTCCGGGTCCCTGTACAAGGGCGTCAACGAGCGGCTCCAACAGCAGGCGGACCAGCTGGTCAACAGCCAGCTCGCCTCGGAGTTCGCGCTGCAGTCCCGGAGTACGCTCATCGCGCTCCGGGCTTTCAACCCGAACCTCGACGCGCAGATCATCGCCCCGTCGGGCGGTCGCACCGCGACCGGCGAGCCGTTCCAGATCGGCGCACCCGAGATCGGGGTGGTTCGGGGCGAGGCGGAGTCGAGCCTGCGCGCCTCCGGGGGCAAACAGATCTATGCCGTCGGCGTTCGCGACGGCTCCACCCTGATCTTGGCCCAGGACCTCGGCCCCACCCGGGCGACGCTGAACAGGCTCGCGATCGTACTCACCCTGGTCGGGGCGGCGGGGATAGCCTTGGCCGCGGTCGCGGGCACCGCGGTGGGGCGGACCGGCCTGGCGCCGGTGGCCAAACTCACCAGAGCGGTCGAGCGGATCGCGCGCACCGACGACCTACGGCCCATCCCGGTCACCGGGGACGACGAGATCGCACGGCTGACCACCAGGTTCAACCAGATGCTGATCGCGCTCAGTGAGAGTCGGGAGCGGCAGGCGAGACTCGTCGCGGATGCCGGCCATGAACTCAAGACCCCTCTGACCAGCTTGCGGACCAACGTGGAGCTTCTCATCGCGGCAAGCCGTCCGGGCGCGCCGTCGATCCCGGACGACGATCGTCGGGAACTCGCGGTCGACGTGGTGGGGCAGATCTCCGAGCTGAGCCAGCTGGTCGGCGATCTGGTCGAGCTGGCTCGCGAGGACTCCGGGGAGGTCGAGCTGGAGCCGGTCGCGGTGTCCGAGGCCGTCGAGCGTGCGCTCGAGCGCGTCCGGCGTCGGCGACACGACGTCGACTTCCGGGTCGAGCTCGTTCCCTGGTACTCGTTCGGTGACTCCGCCGGCATCGAGCGGGCCGTGCTCAACATCTGCGACAACGCCGCGAAGTGGAGCCCCGGCGGCGGGACCGTCACAGTGCGCATGCGCCCGATCTCCGAGGCGGTGATGGAGCTGACCGTCGCGGATCAGGGGCCGGGGATTCCCGAGTCGGACCGACAGCTGGTGTTCGAGCGTTTCCATCGCTCGCGCGAGGCGCGGGCCATGCCGGGGTCCGGGCTCGGGCTGGCCATCGTGCATCAGGTCGTTACGCGGCACGGGGGCACCGTCGAGGTCGGCGAAGCCGAGGGGGGAGGCGCGGAAGTACGCGTGACTCTTCCGGGTAGCGAGGAGTCTTCCGTCTGAACCGACTGGTGGCGCGATTCCAGGCTCGTTTCAGCGGACACACAGCACCGTGGGGGACGATGGCGGGTATGGAGAACGAGAACGGTCGAGTCCCGGGTACATCCGGGTCCGGCGACGAATGGGCGTCGGGAACAGGTACGGGAGCGGGCGGTCACGGTCGGCAACCTGCGGGACAGTATCCGCATGGGGGACAGGGTCCTCACGGCCCGCAGAACCCGTATGCCGGCCCGTTACAGGGACAGGCGCAGGGCGCGGGTGGCGGAAGCGGGACCGGTGGGGGCGCGCAGCCGACTGCCGGCGGTCCCCAGCCCTTTCCCGGTGGTCCCGGCGGCCCCCAGCCGACCTCGGTGTTCCCTCCCGCTACCGGGCCGCAGCCCATGGACCCGTCGGAGCCGGGTGCTCCGCGGGAGAAGAAGCCCGGCCGGGGACTGCTCGTCGCGGGGATCATCGCGGCGATGCTGGTCTCGGGCGGTCTGGGTGGCTGGGTCGGAGCGAGTGTCGCCGGAGGCTCCGGTGGGGGGCTCTCCTCGCCGATCAGCATGTCGCAGCCGGAGAGTCAGGCGCCGGACGGCACCGCCGAGGCGGTGGCGGACAAGGTCCTGCCGAGCGTCGTCTCGATCGCCGTGCGCGGCCAGACCGGGAGTGGCGAAGGATCGGGCGTGATCCTCACCCAGGACGGCTTGATCATCACAAACAACCACGTGGTCGGTATGGCGGCTGCAGGCGGCGAAATCCAGGTCCGTTTCGATGACGGATCCAAGGCGCCCGCCCGGATCATCGGTACCGACCCGGCGACCGACATCGCCGTCATCAAGGCGGACACGTCCAAGGCGCTCACGCCGGTCTCCCTGGGTACGTCGGCGAACCTCAAGGAAGGCCAGGCGGTCGCGGCGGTCGGTTCGCCACTGGGGCTGTCAGGGACCGTGACCACCGGTATCGTCTCCGCGCTGGATCGCCCGGTGCGGGCCGGCGGCGCGCAGTCCGACCAGAGCACGGTGATCAACGCCATCCAGACCGACGCCGCCGTCAACCCCGGCAATTCGGGTGGCGCCCTGGTCAACATGAACGGTGAGCTGGTGGGCATCAACTCGGCTATCGCCTCCCTGGGCTCCGGGAACTCCGGGTCGATCGGCCTCGGGTTCGCGATCCCCGTGGATCAGGCCCGCCGTATCGCCGATCAGCTGATCAAGCAGGGTTTCGCCACGCGGGCGATGCTCGGGGTCTCGGTCAGTGACGCGCCCGGGAGTGACGGCGCCCTCGTCCGGGGGGTCGAGGCCGGCGGGCCGGCGGCGGAGGCGGATATCCGTGACGGGGCGATCATCAGCCGCGTCGGGGAGCGCATCATCGAGAACGGCGACGCACTGGTGGCGGCAATCCGCTCCCACGCCCCCGGGGAGACGATCAGTGTCACCTATGCTGCACGTGAGGGCGAGCAGCCGACCACCGTCGACGTTGTACTGGGAGAGGCGAGATGAGCACCAGATTCGATCCGCGGGCACTGCCCGGAGGCCGCAGGCTGCCCACCGAGGTGGAGTTCGATCCGGAGGCGGCCGAGCCCGTGGAGCCGCGCATCGCGGGCCGCGCCATGGTGGTGCTCGTGACCGACCGCTCCGGTGAACACGGGGACACCATCGGCCCGCTGGTCACCGAACTGCTTGAGGAAGAGGGCTTCCTCGTGGGCGGCGTGGTGGGGGTCGCCGCCGAGGAGACCGAGGTGCGTAAGGCGCTGGAGACGGCGGTCGTCGGTGGCTTCGACTTCGTGGTCACCATCGGCGGCACGGGCGTGGGGCCCCGCGACATCACGCCCGAGGTGACGGAGGAGATCCTCGACCAGCGGTTGCCGGGTATCGCCGAGGCCGTCCGTTCGTCCGGGCTGACCGCCGGTGCGGTCGACTCGATCGTGTCCCGCGGCTACGTGGGGGTCTCCGGCAGCACGGTCGTGGCCAACCTGGCACCGAGCCGGGCCGCGATCCGCGATGGCATGGCCACCCTGTGCCCGCTGGTCTCCTACGTCGTGGCGCAGCTGTCGGACCTCGACGAGTTGTGACCGACCGGAGCACGGCCCGGCCGGACACAGCCGGGTCGGATAGACCCCGCCCGGACAAGGCCCGGCTCGACGCCGTGTTCGACGAGACCCTGCCCGTGACCACCTCCGACGAGCGGCGCGGGCGGGACGGTCACCTGGACGACGACTGGTGGCGCGAGCAGCGCCCACCCCATCACGGTTGAACCGCGGTCCCCGGTCGGCCACGCAGAGAACCCCTGCTCCTTCAGGTGAGGAGCAGGGGTTCTCTGCTGTGCGGATCTCCCGCCCGCGCCCGGTTCCGGTGAGCTGGCAGGCTGCGGGTCACAGGTTGCTGGAGGGGCTCTGCGGGTCGGAGGGGTGCGTCAGGGGACGGCCGGCGAGCAGGTCGCGGATCTCGACCAGGAGGTCGTTGTCGCTCGCGGGGGCCTCGACGCCCTTGCGCTTGGCGGCGGCCTCCTTCATCGAGTTCATCGGTGCCACCAGGACGAAGTAGATGATCGCGGCGATCAGCAGGAAGTTGATGATCGCGGTCACGAGCATCCCGAAGTCCATGATGGTCTCGGGATTGTCCGGCAGTAGCTGGACCGCGAATCCGATCTCCTTGTTGCCGCCGAGAAGTGCGATGAGCGGATTGATGATCGCCGTGGTGAAGGCGTCGACGATGGTGGCGAACGCCGAACCGATGACAACGGCGACCGCGAGGTCGATCACGTTGCCCTGCATGATGAATTCCTTGAAGCCCTTGAGCATCGCGCACTCCTACCTGTCAGTGCCCGGTCCATCATGTGAATGGCCGTGCGTTCGTGTGTGGTGCGGACGGATAGTACCAACACCTCCGACCGGATCCGAAGCACTGTCAACAGTAGTTTTCATCCATGGACGATCACCGCGAGCGGCGTCCCGGCGGCGGTCGCGGCCAGCTCCGGCGCGGCGGATTCGGGGACCTCGACGAGGATCGACCGGCCTCCCGTGCGCGCGGGCGGAGCGTCGCGGACGCGGGCCGCCCGGGCCACGACAACCGGCGCGCCCCCGGTCGCCACGTCGTGGTCCGGGGTCGCTTCCGCATTCGCGCCTGCGGCGTCAGCGCGCGCGGTGCCGGTGTTCGCTGCCTCTGCGCCCGCAGCGGCGACGGCCACGAGGTCGACGAGGTCCCCGGGGCTGAGGACGTCGGCCACCGCGGGGTCGGCGAGCGGGATGGGAACGACCCGCAGGGCCTCGCCGTCTGCCGACCGGCGGTGCGGGGAGAAGTCCGAGAGGGTTCCCGAGCTTCCGGGAAGGCCGCCGTGAGCGGGGGTGAGGTCCCCGGCGGTGGCGTCCTCGGCGTCGTCGGCCCCGCCGGCGAACGGCGCGGCCAGCACGAGCGCACCCGCGAGGGCGATTCGAGCGGCGCGTCGGCGCCGCCAACGACCCGGTGCGGTCGCGGTGGCGATGGTCCCGCGCATGTGGATCCCCCGTCGGTCGGCGCCTAGGGCGGCGGTGTGGGGCCGACGGTACCGGCGGTCGGCCCCGACCAATCGAGGAAAACGGCGTGGGAGCCGGCGCCTGTGGAGGGGGAGCGGCCTGTGGAGAACCGGTTGCGGCAGGCGGTGGCGTTCGGTGCGACGACGACGCCGAGGCGGCGGCTACGTGCTGCCTACGTGGTGCCCGAGCTGCCGGACGAGCTCGAGCCGGAGGAGCTGGAAGCCGACGAGCTGCTGCTCGAGGACCCGCTGCTGGAAGAGCCACCGCTGGAGGAACCTGACGAGGAGCCTCCGGAGGAGTTGCCCGACGAGCCGGTGCCGCCGGACGAGCCCGCGCCGGCGCGGCTGTCGGTGCGGTAGAAGCCGGAGCCCTTGAACACGACGCCCACCGTGTTGAACAGCTTGCGCAGGCCGCCCCCGCACTGCGGACAGTCCGTCAGCGAGTCCTCGTCGAAGGACTGCTGGATGTCGAACGCGACGTCACAGTCGCGGCAGCGGTACGAATAGGTGGGCATGGGGCCTCCCGGGGAGCAGGGACAACGCCTGGCACTCTACTCCGCTGAGTGCCAGGTTTCGAAGTCGAGAAGCCCCTCCTCCGTGATCACGCCGTCCACCGCGCGGTCGTGGGCCTCGACCGGGACGCGCTCGACCACGTTCTCGGTATCCAGTAGCGCCAGCAGGCGGGTGCGTGGCCCCGCGAACTGAAGGGAACGGTCGTAGTAGCCGCCGCCCCGGCCGAGTCGGTTGCCCCGGCGGTCCACGGCCACGGCCGGCACCAGCACGAGATCGGCCCCGGCGATCGTCTCCGGACCTTCCGGTGGCGCCGACGGGACGGGGATGCCGAAACGGCCCGGCGCCAGGTCCGCGGGGCCGGCGTACTCCGCCCATCCCAACGGGCCCACCGCCGGGGAGACGGGGAGAAGAACACGCGCGCCGGAGTCGACGAGACGTGAGAGGAGTCCGGAGCCGCCGGCCTCGTCGTCGTCGGGAACATAGGCACAGACCACCATCCCGGCGGAGACGATCTCTCCCAGTCCGACCAGGATCGCGCCATCGCGCTCGGCGCGCACCGACGGCGGCACCGCGGCGCGCCGGGCGCGCACCACCCGCCTCAGTTCGGACTTGTCCATGGCCCCAGTCTGCCTGGCGACGGAGGGGCGCCGTCTCATAGGAGAGGCGCCGGGTTCGGGGCGAGGCGTGGCGTGGGGGAGTCAGGTCCTGCGTCTACAGTGATGCCCATGACGTCCACCGCTTCGTCCGACTCGCAGTTCCGGACCGCCGTCGTGCCCGCCGCAGGCCTCGGGACCCGGTTCCTGCCCGCCACAAAGACGGTGCCCAAGGAGCTGCTGCCGGTCGTCGACACGCCCGGTATCGAGCTCATCGCCGAGGAGGCCACCGAGGCCGGCGCGGGTCGCCTGGCGATCGTCACCTCCGAGCGTAAGGTCGGCGTGATGGCGCACTTCGCCGATGACCCGGTCCTCGAGGGCACCCTCGAGGACCGCGGCAAGGACGTGCTGCTGCACAAGGTGCGGCGCGCGCCCGGCCTGATCGAGGTCGTGGACGTGCGCCAGGAGGAACCGCTCGGGTTGGGGCACGCGGTCGCGCAGGTCGAGTCCGAGCTGGGCGCCGACGAGCAGGCCATCGCCGTGCTGCTGCCCGACGACCTGGTTCTGCCGTTCGGGATCCTCGGCCAGATGTCGGACGTGCGGGCCGCGCGCGGCGGCAGCGTGCTGTGCGCGTTCGAGGTGGATCCGGAGAACGTGTCCTCCTACGGCGTGTTCGAGGTCGAGGACACCGACGATCCGGCCGTGAAGAAGGTGCTCGGCATGGTCGAGAAGCCGGCTGCCGAGGACGCGCCGTCGAACCTCGCCGCGGCGGGACGGTACGTCCTGGACCGGGTGATCTTCGACGCGCTGCGGCGGATCGCCCCCGGCGCCGGTGGCGAGCTGCAGCTCACCGATGCGATCGACATGCTCATCGACGAGGGTCACCCCGTGCACGTGGTGGTGCACGACGGCGCCCGCCATGACCTGGGCAACCCCGGTGGCTACATCAAGGCGTGCGTGGACTTCGCCCTGGGCAATCCGGCGTACGCGGACGACCTGCGCGAGTGGCTCGCCGGCCGGCTCGGTTCCTGACACCGACCCGCCCCGGCGCCGACAACGGCCCCCTGAGGCCGGCACCGGCCGCCGGGGGGAACGGGCGTGGTCTGGTGGGCGTAGCCGAGACCCCGCCCGTGCGCTGCGAACACGCCCGGATTCGGCGGCGCCGCCGCGGAAGTCGGGCATATGGCCGCTACCCTCTCCCACAGAGACCCGGGGGCCCGGCTCCGCGGCGCGGTGGCGAGCACCGCCCCGCGGGCGCGGGCTGATTCGGCCGGAACAGGTACGGGAAGGGGGCACTGGTGCGCTCTGTCGAGGAACAGCTGGCTCTGGTGACGGCGGCCGCGGTCGCCCCGCGCCCGGTTCGGGTGTCGATCTCCGAGGCACAGGGTCTGCTGTGTGCCGAGGAGGTCGTGGCTGAACGACCACTCCCGTCGTTCGATCAGGCGGCCATCGACGGCTACGCGGTGCGCAGCGTCGACGTCCGGGTCGGCGGCTCCGGAGACGGCCGCGGCGAGGGCGAGCAGTCCGGCCCCGCCACGCTGCCGGTGGTCGGGCAGATCACCGCCGGCTCCCGGCAGCCCACGCGACTGCAGCCGGGCCAGGTGGTCCGCGTCGACACCGGAGCGCCCCTGCCGACACTCGCGGACGCGGTCCTGCCCGTGGGCTGGGCCGAGGCGTCGGGACGGCACATCACCCCGACCCGTGGCGTCCGCACCGGCGACTACGTGAGGCGGATCGGCGACGACGTGCAGCCGGGCGATGTGGCGGTGCGCGCCGGGAGCATCATCGGGCCCGCCCAGGTGGGCCTGCTCGCGTCCGTCGGCCGGGCCAAGGTGCTCGTGCACCCCAAGCCGCGGATGTCCGTCATCTCGGTGGGCGACGAGCTCCTCGACGTGGACGCCCGCCCCGGCACCGGGCAGGTCTACGACGTCAACTCCTACGCGCTCACCGCCGCCGGCCGCGACGCCGGCGCCGACGTGCACCGGGTGGGCATCGCCAGCACCGAGCCCGGACGCCTGCGCGAGGTGCTCGAGGGGCAGCTCGTGCGCTCCGAACTCGTGGTGGTCTCCGGCGCCGCGGGCGGTGAGGCCACCACCCGCATCCGGCAGGTGATGGCCGAGCTCGGTGAGATCGAGGTCAACCGCGTGGCGATGCACCCGGGTTCCGTGCAGGGGTTCGGCCGGCTCGGACGCGACGAGGTGCCCACCTTCCTGCTCCCGTCGAACCCGGTCAGCGCGCTGGTGGTGTTCGAGATCATGGTGCGCCCGCTGATCCGCATCGCGCTCGGCAAACGCCAGCCCATGCGCCGCACGGTCCGCGCCCGGACCGTCGCCCCCATCTCCTCGGTCGAGGGTCGTCGCGGCTACCTGCGCGGGCAGCTCATGCGCGACACCGACACCGGCGAGTACCTGGTCCGGGCACTCGGCGGTGCGCAGGGCGCCTCCACGCACCTCCTGGCCTCGCTCGCCGAGGCGAACTGCCTCGTCGTGATCGATCCCGAGGTCGACGCGGTGCGGGCCGGCGACGAGGTCGACGTGATGTTCCTCGCCCAGCGCGGCTGAGCGGCGCGACCGTGTGGAGCGCGTTGGCGGGCGAGACCGCCCACCATCCGGGCTGGCCGATCGAGGCCGGCCCGCTCCGTGTCCGCGGCGGGGTCGTGACCCTGCGTCCGGTGCGCCGCAGGGACGCGCGCGAATGGTCGGCGCTGCGGCTGGGCGAGCGGGCGTACCTGGAACCGTGGGAACCCACGGTCGAGGGCCCTTGGAGTCAGAACAACACCCCACGAGCGTGGCCCGGAATCCACTCGCAGCTGCGCCGCTACGCCCGCGCGGGGGCCACGATCCCCGCGGCCATCGAGCTGAACGGCACGTTCTGCGGCCAGCTCACCGTGGGCGGGATCGTGCGCGGCGCGCTGCACTCGGGCTGGATCGGCTACTGGGTGGGCCGGCCCTTCGTCGGTACGGGCGTGGCCACCGCGGCACTGGCCCTGGGCCTGGATCACGCGCTCGGGCCGGGCGCCCTGCACCGCGTCGACGCCACCGTCCGCCCGGAGAACGCGGCCAGCCGCGTGGTGCTCGAGCGTTGCGGTCTACGGCAGGAGGGGGTGCTACGGCGCTACCTCCACGTGGACGGCGCCTGGCGGGACCATCTGCTGGTGGCGCGCACCCGGGAGGAACACGGCAGGGGAGCCGTGGCCGCGCTCGTGGACGCCGGATTCGCACAGCGCGTCTGAGTATGTCCTGAGCATCGTGACCTGCGGCGCGCCGCCACAAAGCCGGGCTCGGCCGCCGTTACGGTTGGGACCTCACCACGACGTCCCGAGTCGGGGTAGACGCTCGAGGAGGCCTGATCGATGTCGAGCTCACTGCTGATCATCCTGCTGGTGGTGGTCTGGCTGTTCGTTCTCGCGCCGATGCTCATCCGGTCGCGCAATCCCATCCGCCGCACCGGTGACGCGCTGGCCCAGACACGAACGCTGTACTCCGGCGGCTCGGGCCGACTCGTGCCCAGTCGCGGGCCCGCCGCCGCGGACCCGGTGCAGGCCGAACCCGAGGAGTCGCTGTTCGGTCTGCCGACCGGAGCCGGAGCCACCGACGCCGAACTGCTCGACACCGAGACCTGGGAGCACACGCTCGAGCAGACCCTGCGCCGGGAGGCGGCGGGCCGGCGCGGCGAGGCCGTCCGCCGTGCGATGGAGGAACGCCGCAACGCCGCCACGGGTGGCGGCGAGTTGTCCGAGGAGATCACCTCCGAGATCCCGGCGGTCGTCGTGTCCGACGACGACGAGGCGGCAGAGGCCGTCGCCTCCGTCGACGAGCGGACCGCATCAGCCGTGGCTGCTGGGACCGCTGCCGAGGTCCGGTCCGCCGACATCCGCACCACGGACGTCCGGGCCGGGGGCGCCCGCGCGGTCGCGGACCGGCCCGCCGCCGACTCGGTGCGGCCCGAGGTCGTCGACGGTGAGCTGCTCGAGCGCCCCGCCGCCCGTTCGGCCGCGGGGCGCGTGGATCACGCCGAGGACGCGGCGGGCATCGATGCCGAGGCCGTCCACCTGCATCGCGGTCGGCGTCGTCATGCCGAGCCCGAGGTGGAGCTCACCGATGCCGATCTGGACTTCGCCGAGCGGCGTCGTGGGCGCGGGGCCTACGACCCGATGGCGGATCGTCAGGCCGCCGAGCAGCGGGCGCACGCGCGCCAGCGCACAGCCCTGTTGCTCGTCGGGTTGGCGGTGGCCGCCGTGATCGCGGCGCTGCTCACCGTCCCGGCCGTGTGGTGGTTCGCCGGCGGCGCGGTGCTGCTGCTGGCCGCCTACCTGACGTACCTGCGCCGCCAGGTCCGGCTCGAGGAGAGCCTGCGCCGCCGCCGTGTCGAGCGGATGCGCCGCGCGCGGCTGGGCGTGGAGTCGCGTGAGGACGACGAGCTGTCGGTTGTCCCGCCGCGGCTGCGCCGCCCGGGCGCCGTGGTCCTGGAGATCGACGACGAGGACCCCGCGTTCGACGTGCTGGACACCTACGATCGCGACCTCGACAGCGGCCCGGACCATCACGACCGCCGGTCGACGCACCGCGAGCCGCTGCGCCGCGCGGTGGGCTGACCCCGGCCCCTCCCCCCTTTGCGAGCTTCGACGCCGCGGCCCGAATGAGGGCCGCGGCGTCGTCGTCTCGGTCGCGGACGTCAGGTGCGACGCCGCAGCAGGAGCATGCCGTCCTTGATCGTGGCCGCCTGAGTGCCGTCGGGAGAAATGACCTCCCTCGGGCGGATCTCCTGGGTGACGACGTCCCAGAGCGCCGGGTCCAGGGCGAGATCCTCGAGTTCCTCGCCCGGCGTGGGCATCGTGTGGACAGCGTGCCCGTGCCCGTGCCCGTGCCCGTGCCCGCGCCCGTGCCCGCGCCCGTGCCCGTGGCCGACGGCGTCAGCCCGCTCCCGCGAGGCCTCGCGCCCCCACGGCGGGATGTCGTGTTCGCTTTCGAAGACGTGCGTCACCAGCAGGAGGAGCCCACCGGGCCGGAGATACCCGGCGGACCGGCGCAGAATCTCGATGCGCTGCAGCTCCACCTCCGAGTGGAAGAAGCTGGCCGTCACCAGGTCGAAACTCTGCTCTGTTTCCCACGTGGACAGGTCGTGCGCGACCCAGTCGATGTTCGCCGACACCCCGCGTGCGGCCGCGGCCTCGGCGCCGCGGGCGGTGGCGGTGGGAGAGATGTCCACGGCCGTGACCCGCCACCCCTGCTCGGCGAGCCAGACGGCGTCGCCGCCCTCCCCGCATCCCAGCTCGAGGACGTCGCCGGCCTCGAGTGTGCTGACCACGGCGGCGGTGCTGGCGTTGACACCTCCCGGCCAGCGGACCTCGCCCCCGGCATAGCGGCTCTCTCAGTGCTCGGCGGGAGAGGGCGTGGCGTGAACTGGCGTGGCGGGGGCGAGGCCCGACACCGCCCGGACCGCCCGGTCGAACTCTTCGGTGACGAGGGCCATGTTGACCATCCCGCCGGCCATCGCGCCCGCCGCCATCGCCACCGGAACGGTCGCTCCGGGGTTGGCCACATTGCCAACGGCCCAGATACGAGGATGGCTCGTCTTGCCCGTCATATCCGTGGCGAGGAACGATCCGATCGGGTTGGTGGCCCGCTCCAGCTCGAAGTGGGCCACGACGTCGTCGTGGGGGAGGGCTTGCGAGGCCACGAAGATCGCGTCGAGTTCCGCCTCGCTGCCGTCGGCCAGACGCACGCCGCTCAGTTCGTCGTCGCGGGACAGGACCGCAGCGACGGGCGTGTCCACGAGCTCCACCCCACGCGAGCGCAGCCGCGCCACGACGTCCGGGTCGAGCTCGCCCACGGCCGCGGTGAAAAAGATCAGGTCGTCACTCCATTGGCGCACTAGCTGGGCCTGGTGCAGCGACATCTCGGACGTGCCGAGAACCGCCAGCCTGCGGCCGCGGACCTCCCAGCCGTGGCAGTAGGGGCAGTGCAGCACGCTGGTGCCCCAGAATTCCCGGATACCGGGGATGTCCGGCAGGCCGTCGGTCATCCCGGTCGCGAGGATCAGTGCACGCGCGGATGCGGGCGCTGCGTCCGCGAACCGGACGGTGAGGCCGGCCTCGTCGTCGTCGGGGTCGTTGTCGTCCACGCCGGTCACCATGCCCGGACGGATCGTCACGTCGTACGCGGCCACCTCCGAGCGTCCACGGCGGAGGAGTTCGGCCGGGTCGGTGCCGTCGTCGCCGAGCACGCCGTGCATGTGGGCGGCGAAGCGGTTGCGGGGCTCGCCGGCGTCCACCACGAGCACGCGGCGGCGGGCGCGCCCCAACATGAGTGCCGCGGACAGGCCGGCGGCACCTCCGCCGATGATGACCGTGTCCCATGGATCTCCGTGTGCGGCGTTCTGGTGTGTCGGGTCTTCGGGCGGCTGGGCCGCGTCGTCGGTGTCGCGCCGACCGCGGTCCTTGCTCTCTCGGGTTTCGCTCATGAGTGCAGTCTGCGGGCGGGCGTGCGAGACCTGCAAGAAATATTGCTGGTCTGGCAAGGTTCCGCAGGCGGCGGCCGCGGCGGCGGGCATTCGGTGACCGGCGGCCCTGCCGGTTTGGTTGGTGGGCGGGGCGTACTGGTAAGGTGTTCCACGCTGCCCGAGAGGGTCGCATTCCAGCCCGCAAGGGTGGACCCACTGCCCGCGAGGGCGGTGAGGGGCTATAGCGCAGTTGGTAGCGCGTCTCGTTCGCATCGAGAAGGTCAGGGGTTCGATTCCCCTTAGCTCCACAAGGTAATTAGCATGTCAGAGGCCGTTTCCGGGAAACCGGGGACGGCCTTCGTGCGTTCGGCTGGGCACGGTCTGGGCATCCCTACATTAAGTTTGGCCTTTACCCCCCCGCAGATGCCGACTCACGGCAGTGCGGGACGGATGTCGTGTTCCGCGAGACGCTCACGGGCGCGTCCCTGTTCGGCATCCGCCGAGAACACGAGCCATCGCTCCACCAGGTCGGCCTCGTCGATCGCGCTCCGGAATGCCTGGAACGCCCCTTTCCCGTCCAACGCCGTCTCGAGCCGTCTGCGTAGATCACGGTCTCGCTCCTGCGCGGCGAAGGCCATCCTGTCGTTCCAGCGGTCGTCGGCCTCGTACCGGTCCAGCCAGAGAAATCGATCCGGATCGGTCTCCACGTCAACGGGGTCGTCGGCGTCGACGAGCCCATTCCCGACGGGGATCACCGACCCGGTCTCGAGGTCGACGTAGGCGCCGGTCAGGTGCTCGGAATCGCCGAGCATCGTGGCGAGCATGTCGATATCGACGGGGGTCTGCCGCCCGGGCGGCGTGTCGCCCCGCAACCGCGCGAGGAGCTCCTCACCCAACACCTTGTCCCCCGGGAGGCCGCGGGCATTCAGCCTGTTGACGAACGAGAGTACGAGGGCCTCCCTCCTCGCGTCGCCGGACTCCAACAGGAGCGCAGCCCCGACGGCTATCTGTTGCAGCGCGTCGTCGACCTGACGCCCTGCGATCGCCGACAGGAGGGCATCACCACCCCGGGCCGACAGGGCCCGTCGTACCTCCTGGAGATCGCCACTGGAGATAGTCGGGGCCGCGGGCCATCGAGGATCCAGCATGGGCTCAGGCTGGTCGGGGCGGGGGCCCGGCTGGGACTCGCCGTCGTCGTCGCTCCAACGGCGCCCGTATTGGTCGGGTATGTCTCCCCATCCCCAGTAGGGCAGGGGAGTACTGGGCCGGATCCCCAGGGTCTCGACCGGGTCGATCTTGACCGGGTGTACCTCGCAGCGGTGCACCCAGTTGTCCCCGAGATCGAAGACGAACCGGAACTCATCCCCGAGCTCCACGGTCTTGGCGACCTTCGTCCGTTCGATGTCCTCGAGGCGCTGGACCGGGCCGAAGCCGGACGACACGAAGTCCAGACTGCTCTCAAGATTGGCGACGGTTGTCCCGTCTGAGAGCGTGAACTCGGAGAGATGCGCGGGATCCCATCGAGCGAACGCGGTGTTGATGGCGTCAGCGAAATCCATGAACGTGTGCGACGGGCCGACGGCGAAAGCCCGGCCGGGTGGTGGCCACAGATCGTCGCCTCGGCCGCCTAGGAGTTCCACCGTGATCGAAAGCCAGGTACGTGCCATGAGTTCGAGTATGTCGGCTTGCTGGGGAGCTCGCCGTGATCTGCTGTGCCCGCTGCTCGCGTCACTGCGTCGTCGGCCCGCTTGGTTCGCTTGGACCGCTGGGCTCGGATGGCCCGTCGGGGTCGTGATGGCTAACTGTCGCGCCCGGGTGGATGAGAGCGTCCTTGCGGAGCGCGAGTTGCTCGCCGAGCACCGAGACCACCAGGGCCGTGGTCGTACCGACGATCGCTATCCCGGCCAGCATCAGCCCCACGGCGAGAGCGCGCCCGGGGAAGGTGACCGGGTAGTACTCGCCGTAGCCGACGGTCGTCAGCGTGGTGAATCCCCACCAGATCGCGTCGTCGAGATTGACGATGTTGGCCCCGTCCGCCCCGCGCTCGAACAGCCAGACGGCCGAGGCGGCGAAGTAGACGAACAGGAGCATGAACAGGAAGGTGGTGACCAGCAACCTGGCCCGGAGGGTGGTGCCGGACCGCCGGAAGGCCGGGAGCCGCCACAGATAGATGAGGATCACGAACGGCCGCAGGAGCGGCAGGATCAGGCACACCATCTCGAACCGGTAGCGATGGAAGAACGCACGGGGGTCCTTGCGGGCGAGCACCGCCCGGATGAGGAAGT
This sequence comes from Dietzia sp. NPDC055343, assembly GCF_053645265.1. Lineage (NCBI taxonomy): Bacteria > Bacillati > Actinomycetota > Actinomycetes > Mycobacteriales > Dietziaceae > Dietzia > Dietzia sp. NPDC055343. The sequence goes on from NZ_JBSHMJ010000022.1 coordinate 19,549, forward strand.
CGATGAGGATCAGCACGTAGCAGGCGATCGCCGCGAGCCGTGTCGCGTTGACCAGGTCCCGGGCGTGGACCGATCCGGAGACCAGCGCCACCGTCGCCGCGAAGAACAGGATCGAGGCCAGGAAGACCGGCCACGTCGTGAAGTGCTCGAAGTGCTGCGCCCGCTGGATCGGCGACGCGGAGTCGTTCATGGCCTCGACGTTAGTCTTCGCCCACGCCCACGCCTTCGACGGGACGAAGGGCGACGACGATGACGACGACATCGAGCGCATCGGTGGCGAACGCGTGGGCGGCGAATCGGGCGAGGCGGGCCTTGCTTTCTCTCCGGGCGCGTAGAGGGGCATAGTGGTCGACGTGTTCAGCGGACTGAGTGCATTTCCCTTGACCCCGTTCACCGGCGCGGGCCCGGACAGCGGGGGTGTGCCCGACCTCGGCGCGTACGCCCGCCTGGTCGCGCGACTGGTGGCGGCGGGGGTCGATTCGATCGGAGCTCTGGGCTCGACGGGTGGGTTCGCCTACCTGCAGCGCGGTGACCGTCGCGCGCTCGCACGGACGGCCGTGCGTGCGGCCGGATCCACGCCGGTGATCGTCGGCGTGGGGGCCCTGACGACCCGGGAGATCCTCGGGCACGTGGCCGATGCGGAAGACGCGGGCGCGGCCGGCATCCTCGTGCCACCGCTGGGCTACCAACCGCTGCGCCCGGCCGAGGTCATGACGCTGTTCAAGACGGTGACCTCGGAGACCGACCTGCCCGTGGTGGTCTACGACAACCCGGCCACCACGGGTTACACCTTCACCCGCGAAGTGCTCACCGAGGTCGCCGCGCTGCCCCGGGTGGTCTCGGTCAAGATCCCGCCCGTGGCGGCGGACCTCGGCCGGGCCCTCGGGCACGTGACCGATCTCCGTGATGCCGTGTCGCGGTATGTGTCCCTGGGGATCAGCGGCGACCGTGCCGGCGCCTGCGGACTACTCGTCGGATGCGACACCTGGTACAGCGTGCTGGCCGGGGTGTTCCCCCGGACCTGCCTGGCGATCACCCGCGCCGCGCAGGACGGCGACGAGGAGCTGGCGACCGGGCTCTCCGCGGAGCTGGACCCCGTCTGGGACCTGTTCGACAGGTTCGGCAGCTACCGCACGGTGTCCGCGATCGCCGCCGAGACCGGCCTCGTACGCCACGAGGGCCTTCACCATCCGGTGCTGCCGCTGAGCGGGGACGAGCGTGAGGCCGTCCGGTCCGCGCTGCAGACCATCGGCCCCCGTGACTGAGCCCGGCGGCCGAGTACCCGGTGAAGCGGGCCAGGGCGCGGGCACGGCCCGCCGGTGGGGATTCCTCATGGCGGCCATCGGGCTGGAGGTGGCGGGTTCGCTCTCGCTCAAGGGCGCCCTGACCTCTCCGGTGCTCTACCTCGTGGTGGTGCTGGGCTACGCGGGAGCGTTCGTGTTCCTGGCACTGACCCTGCGGGCCAGGATGCCGCTCGGCGTGGCGTACGGGATCTGGGGCGCCGCGGGGGTCGTGCTCACCGCGGCGCTGTCCGCGTTGATCTTCGCCGAGCCGCTGACCCCGCTGATGGGCGCGGGCATCGCGGTCATCATCGCCGGGGTCCTGTGCGTCGAACTCGGGGCCCAGCGGGCCCGCGCCACAGAAGGGGTGCCCGTGTGACCGGGTGGGCGTATCTCGTCGTCGCCATCGTCCTCGAACTCGCGGCGACCCTCTCCCTCCGCAAGGCGGTCGACGACCGTCGGTGGTACCTCGCGGTGGCGCCCGGCTACCTGGCCGCGTTCGCCCTGCTGTCCCTGACGCTCGCCGCCGGGATGCCACTGGGCGTGGCGTACGGCATCTGGACGGCCGCCGGCGTGGCGCTGGCCGCGGTGGCGAGTCGGTTCCTGTTCCGCGAACCGCTCAGTCCGCTGATGGGCGCCGGGATCGCGATGATCGGTGCCGGCGTGGTGCTGGTGGAACTGGGATCGGCGGCCTGACCCGGAAAACAGGCTGGCCAAGCCCCCGCGAGACCGACTGGAACAGGTTATAGTTCCCGCATGCTTCTCGCGCCCGGAACCCCTGCACCCGACGTCTTCAGTCCCGGCAAGATCGGCAACGTGATGCTGCGTAACCGCATCGTCAAGGCCGCGACCTTCGAGGGGCGGTGCCCGAACGGTCGCGTGACCGACGAGCTCATCGAGTTCCACGCCGAGTACGCGCGTGGCGGCGTCGGGATGACCACGGTCGCCTACCTCGCGACCTCACCGGAGGGGCGGACCGACCGGCACCAGTACCACTGGGGCATGGACGACCGCGGGATGCTGCGCAAGCTCACCGACGCCGTGCACGCCGAGGGCGCCGCGGTCTCCGCGCAGGTCGGTCACGCCGGCGCCGTGGCCAACTCCGCCTCCAACGGGATGCCCGCGATGGGGCCGTCGCGCATCCCCGCGCCCACCGGGATGTCCCTGACCAAGGCGTGCACCGAGGCCGACATCGACCGGATCATCGCCGACCACGTGCGGGCCGCCCGCGGTGCCCGCGAGGCCGGATTCGACGCCATCGAGGTCCACTTCGGGCACAACTACCTCGTCAGCGAGTTCCTCAGCCCCAAGCTGAACAGACGCAAGGACGCCTACGGCGGCTCGCTCGAGAACCGCGCCCGGTTCGCGCGTCGCATCGGCCGGGCCGTCCGCGACGCCGTGGGCGACACGATCGCCGTGACCATCAAGCTCAACATGGACGACGGCGTACCCGGCGGGTTCTGGATCGACGAGGCCGTACAGGTGGCCAGGTGGATCGAGCAGGACGGCTCCGCCGACGCGCTGGTGATGACCGTGGGCAGCTCGCTGCTCAACCCCATCTACCTGTTCAAGGGGGATGCGCCGCTGGAGGAGTTCGCGGCGACCCAGCCGCCCGTGATCAAGATGGGCATGAAGGTCGTCGGGCCGAGGATGTTCAAGGAGTACCCGTACACCGACGCGTACATGTTCGACGACGCCCGACAGATCCGTGAGGCCGTCGACCTGCCGATGATGCTGCTCGGCGGGATCGTCGATCGGCCCTCCATCGACAAGGCCATGGGTGCCGGCTTCGAGTTCGTGGCCATGGGCCGCGGGCTGCTGCGCGAGCCGGACCTGCCGAACAAGCTCAAGGCGGACGAGCGTCGCCGGTCGCTGTGCGTGCACTGCAACCGCTGCATGGCCACCATCTACAGCGGCAGCCGCTGCGTCCTGCGCGAGTACGTCCCGCCGGTCCCGGCGCGGTAGCCAGGGCCGATACAGGCTGCGGTCGGACCGCGGATCAGCGCCGCCGACCGCGTGCAGCGAGCAGAGATCCGCGCCGCGCGACCTCCCCTCGCGGGGTACGGCGGGCCGCTACGGTGGGACACCAGCGGCCCGACCAGTCGACCCGGGCCCGGACAGGGGAGCACATGTCGAGGCGGCGGATCAAGGACTACCGGGGCACGATCTGTGTGGTGACGGGCGCGGCCAGCGGGATCGGACGCTCGGCCGCGATCCGCCTGGCCGACGAAGGCGCGCGGCTGGTGCTGACCGATGTCAACGCCGACGGGCTCGCCGGGGTCACGCAGGAGTGCCGCGACAAGGGGGTCTCCGTGCTGGCCTCCGAGACTATCGACCTCACCGATCACGAGGCCGTTGCCGCGTTCGGCGACCGGGTCGTCGCCGCGAACGGCGCGCCTGACGCGATCTTCCACGTGGCCGGAAACTCGGCCTGGGGCCGCCCGGACCTGCTCGAACACCGCGTGTGGCGGTCCATGGTCGAGGTCAACCTGATGGGCACGATCCACGTGATCGAGGCGTTCATCCCCGCGATGATGGCAGCCCGCAAACCCGGCGCGGTGGTCATGGTGTCGTCGGCCGCGGGCCTCCTGGGACTGCCGTGGCACGCCGCCTACAGTGCCGCCAAGTTCGGCATCCGCGGCATCGCCGAGGTGCTGCGCTTCGATCTGGCGCCATACGACATCGGTGTGCACCTGGTCTGTCCGGGCGCCGTCGACACGCCGCTGGTGGGCAGCATCGAGATCGCCGGCGTGGACCGGTCGAACCCCGAGGTGGCCAAGACCGCGGCGCAGTTCCAGCGGCACGCCGTCACCCCGGACCAGGCGGCCGAATCGATGATCGAGGGCGTGCGCAAGGGACGCTACATCGTCTACACCTCGCCCGACATCCGGCTGGCCTTCGCGGCCCAGAAGTTCGCGCCGCCGGCGTACAAGCTGGCGATGAGGCTCATCGCCCGGAAGATCAACAAGGCGGCGCAGGGCGTCCTCCCGTGAGGGGGATGGAGACACTCACCGACGCCGCGATCCTCCTGGCCCGCGTCGGGCTCGGGGTGGTCTTCGTGGCGCACGGGTGGCAGAAGTTCTTCACCCTCGGCCTGTCCCGCGTGGGGGAGCAGTTCGCCTCCTTCGGCGTGCCCCAACCGGACGTCACCGCCGCGATCGTGGCCGGCGTCGAGCTGGCCGCCGGGATCGCACTCATCGCCGGGATCCTCACCCCGCTGGCCGGGATCCTGCTCGGCGCGGACATGGCCGGCGCGTTCTACTTCGTGCACGCCACCAACGGCCCGTTCGTCACCCAGAACGGCTGGGAGCTGGTGGTCGCGCTCGGAGTGGGGGCCCTGCTCATCGCCGCCGTCGGGGCGGGCAGATTCAGTGTCGACCGGGCGCTGGGCGGCTGAATCCACAGGCGCACAACAGCGCGGGCGCGGCCGACCCGATCAGGGTCGCCGCGCCCGCGTTCGTGTCGCGCGTGTTCGCGTCGCCGGTGCTCAGGCCGTCATTCGGCCGAGGAGATCGCCTTCATGGGCGTCACCGGCAGGCCATGGGAGTAGGGGGCGTCGATACCTGCGTCGACGAAGGCATTGCGGATGCGGCGCCGGAGTTCGCGCTCGGTCGCCCACTGCATGTTGGCGTGGGTCACCGCCGTCATCCGCAGCGACCACGAGTCCGCACCGAGTTCGTTGACGCCGGCCAGCTCGGGCCCGGAGATGAGGTTGGACTTGATCGGCTCCTCGAGCGCCGCACTCTTGGCGGTCTCGATGGCGATATTGCAGGCGCGGTCGATGTCCGCGCCGTAGGAGACCGGGATCTCGAGGAACGCCACACCGAAGTCCTGGCTGTAGTTGCCAACGCGCAGGATGTCGCCGTTGCGGCAGTACCACAGGGTTCCGTGCAGGTCGCGCAGCGAGGTGATCCGCAGACCCACGTTCTCGACGGTGCCCTCGGCCTCGCCCAGGTCGACCCAGTCGCCCACGCCGTACTGGTCCTCGAAGAGCATGAAGATCCCCGAGAGGAAGTCACGCACCAACGCCTGGGCGCCGAAGCCGAGCGCCACGCCCACGATCCCGGCCGAGGCGATGAACGGCGCCACGTTCACCCCGACTATCGCCAGCGTCTGCAGGACCACCCAGACGAGGACGACGAAGGACACCAGCGACTTGAGCACCGACCCGATCGTGGCCATGCGCTGGGCTCGCCGCTCCGCCCGCTTGCGGTCGGACATCGCCTGCTCGGCGGGCTTGCGGTGTGCCTTCTTGAGGCTCTCGGCGGTCAGTCCACCGCTCTCGTCGGCGCTGACCCCGCGTTGCTCGTCGTCGTGCTCGTCGATGTCGACGGTGGCCCCTGCGTCGGCCTTCCTGCGGCGACGCGGCCACAGGCTCGGGGTGGTGCCGTCCGCCGTGGGCCTGGTGACGCGGTCGATGGCCCGGTGCAGGAGCCAGCGCACCAGCAACGCCAGAAGTATGTACACGACGATCATGACCGGCTTCTCCACCAGCCATTCCTGCGTCGTGTCGGACATCCCGAGATCGGGGAAGGGAATGGGTAGCTCGTTCACTCTCGCGACGCTACTGACCCTCACCGGTCGTGTCAGGTGCGCCAGGGTGTGTGGAGGGTCACCGCCAGGACGGCAACCAGAGTTGCATGTTCCATTCGGCCTGCGTGATGGGCGTGCCGGAGAGGATCGGCAGCATGAAGATGAAGTTCACGATCACCAACGCGAGATACAGGCAGACGATCGCCCGCCCGATGATCCGCCTGCGTGGGGGATCCGAGAATCTGCCGGAGATCTCGCCGAGCACGAGCGAGACCATCATGACGAAGAACGGCACCATCACCGCGGCGTAGAAGAAGTACATCTGTCGGTCGTGCTGGAAGAACCACGGCAGGTATCCGGCGGCGTATCCGACCAGCGGGAATGCGTAGCGCCCGTCGCGGCAGATCACCGCACGCCAGAACGCCCAGGCCAGAACCGGGATCGCCAGCCACCAGATGGCGGGCGTGCCGAGCAGCATGATCGCCCGTACGCAGGAGGCCTCGCCGCATCCGGCCACGTCCTCGCCCTGCTCGACGTAGTAGAGCATCGGCCGCAGGCTCATCGGCCACGTCCACGGCTTGGACTCCCACGGGTGCCGGTTCCCGGCCGAGGTGGTCAGCGACGAGTGGAAGTCCAACACGGAGGACTGGTAGTAGATCCAGGACTGGATGACATCGGGCAGCCAGGTGTCCTCGGTTTTCGCGCCCACCGCGTGGCGGTACACCGTGTTCTCCCCGGCGAACCACGGCAGCCAGGTGAAGAAGTGGAGGATCGCCGGCCAGATCACCAGGGTGAGGAAAGCCGGCGGCGCGTCCCGGAGCAGCGCCCCGGCGAACGGACGACGGGCCCCGTAGCGGCTGCGCAGCGCCCAGTCCCACGCCACGGTCATCAGACCGAAGAAGGCGATGAAGTACAGTCCCGACCACTTGACGCCCAGGGACAGGCCGAGCATGACGCCGGCCGTGAAGCGCCACCACCTGAACCCGAGTCGCGGTCCGAGGTCGGACAGGTGCAGGCGGCCCTCGACGGCGGCACGGTGCATGCGGGCCCGCATCTGGTCGCGATCCACCAGCAGTGCGCCGGCGGCCGCGGTGACGAACAGCACCTGGTAGATGTCCAGCATCCCGATGCGGGAGGTGACGAACGTGACGCCGTCGAGGCAGAGCAGCAGACCGGCGACGAGCCCGAGCTGGGTGGAACGGGTCAGCCGCCGGGTGATGCGCATGACAAGCAGCACCACGAGCACGCCACAGATCGCGGCGGTGAACCGCCAGCCCATCGGCGTGTAACCGAACAGCATCCCGCCGATCGACTCGATCTGCTTGGCCACCGGCGGGTGCACGACCAACCCGTAGGCGGGGTTCTCCTCGATGCCCAGCTGGGCGATGTTGAACGACTGCGGTGCGTAGTGCTTCTCGTCGAAGACCGGGGTGCCGCGGTCGGTGACGGAACCCAGACCCCAGAAGCGCGTCACGAACGCCAGCACGAGGATGACGCCGGTGGCGATGAGGTCGCGGGTGGTCTCGACAGGCCCGGTGTCCGGAGCGGGGAGCGGGCGGCCGGGAGAGCGCACGCCGAGGGTCGAGGTCACACGGCGAGCATAGTGGGGGTCCGTGTCGCGCACGGGGGACGCCCGGCGGCAGCAAGGCGTGGCTCGCGGGATGACGGGGATAAGGTGGACGACATGACGTCCGGACGGGTCGTGTTGGCGGCCACCCCCATCGGGAACCCGGGCGACGCCTCGGGCCGACTCCGCCAGCTGCTCGAGACCGCCGATGTGGTGGCCGCGGAGGACACCCGCCGCCTGCGGTCACTGGCCGCGGCGCTGGAGGTCGCCATCGGCGGCCGGGTGATGAGCTTCTACGAGCACAACGAGGCCGGCCGCGTGCCGCAGCTGCTCGATCGCGTCCGCGCGGGTGACGTTGTGGCGGTCGTGACCGACGCCGGGATGCCCGCGGTCTCGGACCCGGGATATTCGCTGGTGGCGGCCTGTATCGAGGATGGTCTGCCGGTGACGTGTCTGCCGGGGCCGTCGGCCGTGACCACCGCGCTCGTGCTCAGCGGTCTGCCCGTGGATCGCTTCTGCTTCGACGGGTTCCCGCCGCGCCGCGCCGGGCGGCGTCGCACGTGGCTGGCCCGCCTGGCCGCGGAGGAGCGCACCTGCGTGTTCTTCGAGTCGCCGCACCGTCTGGCCGACACCCTCGCCGAGGCCGCCGAGGTGCTCGGGCCGGATCGCCGTGCCGCGGTGTGCCGGGAGCTCACCAAGACCTACGAGGAGGTGCTGCGCGGAACGCTCGCGGAGCTGGCCGAACGCACCGCCGACGGGGTGCTGGGTGAGATCGTCGTGGTGCTCGAGGGCGCAGACGCGGCGGATACCGAGGCCTCGCTCGACGATCTGGTCGAGATCGTGGAGGAGCGCGTCGCGGCCGGTGAGCGCCTCAAGGACGCCTGCGCGGCGGTGGCGGAGGGGTCGTCGCTGACCAAGCGGGACCTGTACCAGGCGGTGCTCGACGCCCGCGCGGAGTCTGATTAGTCACCCACTCGCGTTGTGGGCCCCATCAGCGAGCCGCGTCACCAGGGCGCCGGCCCACCGCCCCACGTGAACGCCGCCTTGTGCACGCATTCGTCCCATTCGGCGTCCGGGTCGGAGTCGATCGTGATCCCGCCGCCCACCCCGAACTCACATCGTCCGTCCGGCGCGATCTCCAGCGTCCGGATGGCCACCGACAGGTCGAGCTCGTCGGGCCCGGCGATCCCGATCGCCCCGCAGTGCAGCCCGCGCGCCCGCGGCTCCCACCCGGCGATGAGCCCACGCGCCCGCAGCTTGGGCGTGCCGGTGACGGAAGCGGGCGGGAACGTGGTCTCGACCAGTTCGTCGTGCGGAACGCCGGTCCGGGCCGCGACGGTCGAGACGAGGTGCCACACGCCGGGCGCCTCGTGGACTGCCAGCAGCTCGGGCACCGTCACCGAGCCGAGTTCGGCGGTCCGGCCCAGGTCGTGGCGGACCAGGTCGACGATCATGATGTTCTCGGCCACGTCCTTGACCGACCCGCGAAGCAGTGCGGGATCGGCCGCGCGCGGCAGGGTGCCCTTGATGGGGCAGGAGCGCACCTCGCGGCCGCTTCGCGTCAGATACGTCTCCGGCGACAGCGAGACCACCGAGCCCCACGGCCCGGTCATGAACGCCGCGCGCCGCGCCCGGGTCTTCCGCCACAGCCGACTGAACAGCACGAGCGGCTCGCCGTGCAGCCGGCCGTCGAGTCGGGTGGACAGGCAGGCCTGATAGATCTCGCCGGCCCGGATGGCCTCGAGGCACTCCCGGACCGCGGCCTGATGCGACCGCCGGTCCGGGGCCTCCCAGGTCAGATGGGCCGCGGCGGTATCGGTGTTGGTGACTGTGTTGGTGACTGTGTCGGTGGCGTCGTCAAATCTTCCGAGCCCCAGGTCGCGCGGGGTGGGGACGTCACCCCGTGCGGTCCAGCGCCCGTCGTGGCCGAGGACGAGCAGGCCGTCGGCGCGGCCGGACACCGCCTCGGGCAGGAGGCGGCGGGCGCCGATCGGAACGTCGGGGAACGAACGGAAGCCCAGCGTGTAGCGGGATTCCGCGGCGGGTGCGGGGGAGTGCGAAGGGTCGACGACGACGAGGCCGTCCCCGTCGGCGCTGGCGCTGCCGTCACCGAAGGCGTGCTCCGATGCCACGGGCAGCAGCTCGACGGACGGGGCGATCACCGCGGCGGCGCCCAGCCAGTCCCCGAGCAGCGCGGCCGGTTGCGGCAGCCCCTCGTGGGTGGCTCGGCGAGCGCAGGCGTCGAGGACGCGGAGCGGGTCCGGCGGCACTTCCGCCCAGGTATGCACGGTATAAACGTGGCAGATCCGCACGACCCGGGTCCAGCCGGGGCCGAGCCGGAGACGGCCAAACTTACCGACTGGCGGCCCCAACGTGCTACCAGTGGACCTGTGACCATCAACGAAGAGAAAGTCCCAAAGTCTCCACCTGCCAAGGGTGGATCACCGACCAGCGGGATCAGCATGGGTGTGTTCATCCCTGCGCTCATCCTGATCGGCGCGGTCCTCGTCTGGGGGCTGGTGTTCACCGACTCCTTCCAGACGGTGGCCACGGCGGCCTTCGACTGGACCGTGGACAGCGTCGGCTGGGTGTACGTCCTCGCGGCGACCTCCTTCGTCGCGTTCGTCCTGTGGCTGGCGTTCAGCAAGTACGGCAACGTGCGCCTGGGCGGGGACGGCGAGAAGCCGACCTTCCGCACCACGAGCTGGATCTCCATGATGTTCGCGGCCGGCATGGGCATCGGCCTGATGTTCTACGGCGTGAGCGAGCCGCTAGCGCACTTCGTCGAGGACCCGCCGGGAACCAACGGCGGCGTGACCACCGCGATGGCCACCACGACCTTCCACTGGACCGGCCACGCCTGGGCCGTCTACGCGGTGGTCGGGCTCTCGCTGGCGCTGACCGCCTACCGCTACGGCGGCCGGCATCTCATCTCCAGCGCCTTCACCCCGCTCATCGGTCAGCGCCGCGCGGACGGCTGGCAGGGCAAGGTCCTGGACGTCCTGGCGATCTTCGCGACCGTGTTCGGTACGGCGGCCTCGCTCGGCCTCGGCGCGCTGCAGATCCAGGCCGGACTGCAGCAGACCGGAAGCATCACCGGCGAGAGCATCGCGGTGGTGATCGGCATCATCGTCGTGTTGGGCCTGTGCTTCGTCGCCTCGGCGGTCAGTGGCGTCGAGCGGGGCATCCAGCTGCTGTCGAACATCAACATGATCCTCGCGATCCTGATGGTGATCTTCGTGCTGGTGTTCTCCGGCGCGGCCGTGTTCATGCTCGACCTGATCCCCACCTCGGTCGGCGCGTACATCGACACCTTCTTCGCCATGTCCGCGCGCACCGGCGCGAGTGACAACGGCACGGCCGGCCCGTGGCTGTCGGGCTGGACGGTCTTCTACTGGGCCTGGTGGATCTCCTGGTCGCCCTTCGTGGGCATGTTCCTGGCCCGCATCTCGCGCGGCCGTACGATCCGTGAGTTCGTCGTAGGCGTGCTGGTCGTGCCCAGCGCGCTGAGCATCGTATGGTTCTCGGTTCTGGGCGGCGCCGCGCTGGACCTGGAGCTCAAGGGGGAGAGCATCTACGGCGACGGTGACGCGACCGTCCAGCTGTTCTCGCTGTTCGAGCACCTGCCGCTCACCGGGCTGCTGTCGTTCCTGGCCATGGCGCTGGTGGCGATCTTCTTCATCACCGGCGCGGACTCGGCGTCCATCATCATGGCGTCGATGTCGGAGTTCGGTGCCGAGGAGCCCAAGCGTGGGGTCGTGGTGCTGTGGGGCGTCCTCACGGCCGGTGTGGCGGTCCTGATGCTGCTGCCGGGCCTGAGCGAGGGCGAGCCCTCTCTGGCGCTGGACAGTCTGCAGAACCTCACGATCATCGCGGCGTCGCCGTTCGTGGTGGTCCTGGCGTTCATGTGCGTGTCCATGCTCAGGGGTCTGCAGTCGGACCCGTTCATCACCGAGAAGATCTACGCGATGCCGAAGAAGCAGCAGGACGAGATCATCGCGGCGCGGGAGGCCGCGGCGCACGGGGGTACCACCTCCTCGAAGGAGGAGGATCCGACCACCTAGTCTGTAGCCATGGCGAAGACAGTCCTCACCGCGGTCGCATGGCCGTACGCGAACGGCCCCCGGCACATCGGACACGTCTCGGGGTTCGGCGTACCGTCGGACGTCTTCTCCAGGTACCAGCGCATGGCCGGCAACGACGTGCTCATGGTCTCTGGCACCGACGAGCACGGCACCCCCCTCCTCGTCCAGGCGGAGAAGGAGGGGGTGCCGGTGCAGGCGTTGGCCGACCGGTACAACCGGGTGATCGTCGACGACCTGGCCGGGCTGGGGCTGAGCTACGACCTGTTCACCCGCACCACCACGCGGAACCACTACGCCGTGGTGCAGGAGTTGTTCAAGGGTCTGCACCGCAACGGCTACATGGTGGCCAAGACCACCACGGGCGCGGTGAGCCCGTCGACGGGCCGTACTCTGCCGGACCGCTACATCGAGGGCACCTGCCCGATCTGTGGCTACGACGGTGCGCGCGGCGACCAGTGCGACAACTGCGGTAACCAGCTCGACCCGATCGACCTGAAGAACCCGGTCTCGAAGATCAACGGCGAGACGCCGAAGTTCATCGAGACCGAGCACTGGTTCCTCGACCTGCCCGCCCTGGCCGACGCGCTGGGGGACTGGCTCAAAGGGCGCAAGGACTGGCGGCCCAACGTCCTGAAGTTCTCGCTCAACCTGCTCGAGGACCTGCGCCCGCGGGCTATGAGCCGCGACATCGACTGGGGCATCCCGATCCCGGTCGAGGGCTGGCAGGACCGCGGTGACAAGAAGCTCTACGTTTGGTTCGACGCCGTGGTGGGCTACCTGTCGGCGTCGATCGAGTGGGCGTGGCGCTCCGGTGAGCCGGAGGCGTGGCGCCGCTGGTGGACGGACCCGGAGGCGGTCTCCCACTACTTCATGGGCAAGGACAACATCACCTTCCACTCGCAGATCTGGCCGGCCGAGCTGCTGGGCTACGACGGCCGTGGGGCCAAGGGTGGCGAGCCCGGTGGACTGGGCGCGCTCAACCTGCCCACCGAGGTGGTCTCATCTGAGTTCCTCACCATGTCGGGCTCCAAGTTCTCCTCGTCGCGCGGCGTGGTGATCTACGTCCGCGACTTCCTGGCCGAGTTCGGTCCCGACGCCCTGCGCTACTTCATCGCCGTGGCCGGGCCGGAGAACCAGGACACCGACTTCACCTGGGACGAGTACGTGCGCCGCACCAACGCCGAACTGGTGGGCGGCTGGGGCAACCTCGTCAACCGCACCGTGTCGATGGCGCACAAGAACTTCGGCGAGATCCCGCGACCGGGCACGCTGACCGACGTGGACGTCGAGCTGCTGCGCGAGGCCCGCTCCGCGTTCGACACCGTCGGCGGCCACCTCGACCAGTCACGCTTCAAGGCCGGCGTGACCGAGGCGATGCGCATCGTCGGCGCCGCCAACCGGTACATCGCCGCCACCGAGCCGTGGAAGCTGGCCAAGGAGCCCGACCAGCGCGAGCGGCTGGGCACCGTCCTGCACACCGCGCTGCAGGTCGTCTCCGACGCCAACACGTTGCTCACCCCGTTCATGCCGTCGGCCGCCCAGCGGATCCACGGCGCGATCGGCGGCGAGGGCATCTGGGCGGCCGCACCGCAGGTCCACGAGGTCACCGACGACATGCCCGTCGAGGTGGTGGGTTCGGGTGTGCCCGAGCCCGGCCACCGGTACCCGGTGATCATGGGCGACTACGCCTCCGAGCAGGCCCGGTGGGCCCGCAGCGAGATCGTGCCCGGCACCCCGCTGGCCAAGCCCTCCCCGTTGTTCGCCAAGGTCGACCCGGAGCTGGCCGAGACCGGCCCCGAGTGGGCCCCGATCCAGCGCGAGGACTGACCCGGAGTATGGGAAAGCGCAAGCCCCGCCCGACCCCCGTCCTGCCCGAGCCGCTGCCCGGACTCGTCGACGCCCACACGCACCTGTACTCGTGCGGGCACCGCACCGCCGACGAGGTCCGCGCCGCCGCCGACCGTGCCGCTCTGGCCGGCGTGGCCGCGCTCGTGACCGTCGGCGATGACCTGGCCGAGTCGGAGGCCGTGGTGGCCGCCGCCGAGGCCGACGAGCGGGTGTACGCGGCCGTGGCCGTGCACCCGACCCGTGCCCGCGAGGTCACTGACCCCGAGACCGGCCCGGCCGCGCGGGCCCGGCTGGCGGAGCTCGCCGCCCACCCGCGCGTGGTGGCGGTGGGGGAGACCGGCCTGGACCACTACTGGGTGGGGACGATGGACGGTTGCGCCGACCCGGCGGAGCAGGAGGAGTCGCTGCGCTGGCACGCCGGTCTCGCCGCCGAACTGGGCAAGTGCCTGATGATCCACAACCGCGAGGCCGACGACGACCTCATGCGCGTGCTGGCCGAGGTGGCCGGGCCCGGGTCGGGCGTTCCGAGCGTGATGCTCCACTGCTTCTCCTCGCCCCTGGACGTCGCCCGCGAGGCGCTGGACCGCGGGTACGTGCTGTCGTTCACCGGGAACGTGACCTTCAAGGCCAACGAGCACCTGCGCGAGGCGGCACGCCTGGCCCCGGCCGGGCAGATCCTGGTGGAGACCGACGCCCCCTACATGGCGCCCGAGCCGTTCCGCGGGGCCCGCAACGAGCCGGGACTGGTCGGCTACACCGCCCGTGCGATCGCCGAGGTCCGCGGGCAGACGCCCGAGGAATTCGTGGCCGAGGTCGCCGAGACCGCGCGGGGGATCTTCGGCCTGACGGTCTGACGCGGCACCGCCGGCCGACGCGGGCGACCGCCCGGCCCACCGGCCGCGGAGGGAGCGCCGTGAGTGGTGTGACTGGAGTGAACAGCGGTGCAATTGTAACGAAAAGTAATCGGCGGTCTTCGTCGTCGTCGCATGTCACGGGTATCACGTTGCCCGACGGTGACCGGATTCGTTACGCTACCGTGATGAAACGTGGACGCCGGATACGGGCGTTCGCGCGGTACGCGAGGAGAGATCTGACAAGTGGTTGACGACGCACGGACCGGCACCCCCACGGATACCGGCAACGGCACTCGCCGGGAGCCGAGGGGACTGCTCGCCCCCGTCACGCGGATCCACCGCTCGCGCTCCGCGCTGCTGCGGTGGTCGGTGGCCGGCATGCTCACCACCCTCGTGGTGGGCGGGGTCGCGGCGGTGGACCAGCGCACCCAGTACACGCTCGAGGTGGACGGCTCGACCGTCGAGCTCGTGACCTTCAAGTCCGACGTGCGCGCCGCGCTCGAGGAGGCCGGCTACTCGGTCGACGAGCGTGACGTGGTCTCTGCGCCCGAGCGGCTCGGCGACGGCGACACCGTGACCCTGCAGCGCGCCCGGCCCGTCACCGTTGAGGTCGACGGCGAGACCGAAGAGGTCTGGACCACGGCCACCACGGTCGCCGACCTCGTCGCCGAACGCGGCGACGTGCCGCCCCGTAGCTACGTCAGCCCCCGTATCGACGCCGAGGTGCCGCTCGACGGTGCTTCCGTCTCGATCGTGACCCCGCGCGAGGTCATGCTGTCCGACCACGGCGGCCCGCACAGCTCGTTCAGTGCGCCCGGCGCGACCGTGGGCGAGTTCCTGGAGCGGCTCGGCGTGAAGCTGGGTGCGCAGGACGTCGTGGAGCCCGCCCCCGAGACCCCGGTCGGCCCGGAGACCCGGGTGACGGTCACCCGCATCGCCACCGCCGAGGAGAAGGCGGTCGAGCCCTACGACGCGCCCGAGACGACCACCGAGGATCCCGAGGCGCTTGAGGGGGAGCGCACCGTCGCCGAGCCCGGCGTGCCCGGCGAGCGCGAGGTCACCTACACGGTCACCCGCGTCAACGGCGTCGAGACCGAGCGTCACCGCGGCGCCGAGACCGTCCTGACCGAGGCCACCCCGGCCGTCGTGAGCGTGGGCACCAAGCCCAAGCCGGCGGTCCCGCAGTCCTCGCAGGGCAGTACGTGGGACGCGATCGCACAGTGTGAGTCCGGTGGTAACTGGGCGACCAACACCGGCAACGGCTTCTCCGGCGGCCTCCAGTTCCACCCGCAGACCTGGACCGGCCACGGCGGCGGCCAGTACGCGCCCAGCGCCCACCTGGCCACGCGTGAGCAGCAGATCGCGATCGCCGAGAAGGTCCGGGCCTCACAGGGCTGGGGCGCCTGGCCCGCCTGCACCTCGCGGCTGGGGCTCCGCTGAGCATCGTCGACCCGGGATCCCAGCCCGCGGGGACGGGGATCTCCGAGCAGTTCCGCGGGCAGGCCGAACCTCTCGGCCCCCAGGAGGTCCGCGCGCTCGCCGGCGAGCTGGGCATCAAGCCCACCAAGACCCTCGGGCAGAACTTCGTCCACGACGCCAACACCGTCCGGCGGATCGTCGTGGCCTCCGGCGTCGGGCGCGAGGACTCGGTCATCGAGGTGGGCCCCGGCCTGGGCTCGCTGACCCTGCCGCTGCTCGACGCCGCCGGCCGCGTGGTGGCCGTGGAGATCGACCCGGTCCTGGCCGAGCGGCTGCCGCGCACCGTCGCCGAGCGGGCCCCGCAGCGGGCCGGTGCGCTCACCGTCGTGGGCGCCGACGCGCTCGCGGTGACCGTCGCCGAGCTGGGTCAGCCCGCGCCCACCGCGCTCGTGGCGAACCTGCCCTACAACGTGTCCGTGCCCGTGCTGCTGCACCTGCTCGCCGAGGTGCCCACCCTGCGCACCGCGCTGGTGATGGTGCAGCTCGAGGTGGCCGACCGCCTGGCCGCCGCCCCGGGCTCGCGCGTGTACGGCGTGCCCAGCGTCAAGGCGGGCTTCTACGGCACCGTCCGCCGCACCGGCGTGGTGGGGCGCAACGTCTTCTGGCCCGTACCCAACGTCGAGTCCGGGCTGGTGCGGATCGACCGGTACGACGAGGCGCCGTGGGACATGAGCGACGAGCACCGCCGCCGGGTGTTCGCCGTGGCCGACGCCGCGTTCGCGCAGCGCCGTAAGACCCTTCGCGCGGCGCTGTCCGGCTGGGCCGGCTCGGGTGCGCTCGCGGAGGAGGCGCTGGTCGCCGCCGACATCGACCCCAGGGCGCGCGGCGAGCAGCTCACCACCGCCGATTACGTGGCGATCGCCGGGGCCGCCCGGGAGCTGGGGATCGGGCCGGGGCCCGGGCCCGCCTGACCGCGCACGTTCCTCCGCGCGATCGTCACCAGATCGGCGGCCGGCCCCGAGAGTTGGCGCGGTGGCCGCCACACCGCCCGCAGGCGGCGGTCCAGATCGAGGCAGTCCACCTCGATCACCCGGAGCTCGCCCGAGCGCACCTGGTCGGACACGGCCAGCGAACTGAGTACGGCCGGCCCCACGCCCGCGAGGACGCTCGTCCGGACGGCAGCGGAACTCCCGGATTCCAGGAGCGGCGCGGCCCGCTCGTACTCCTGTAGTGCCAGGTCCAGGGTGACGCGGGTGCCCGATCCCTGCTCGCGGACCACCAGCGGCGTGGCGGCCAGCTCGCGCACGCTCAGGGGCGTCCTTCTCCGCACCCACGGATGACCGGGCGGGACCACCACGACGAGTCGGTCCCGGGCGACGGTCGCGGAGTGCAGGCCGGCCGGGACCGTGGGTGTCTCAACGAATCCCACATCGCACGCCCCGCCGGAGACCTCGTCGAACACCACGGCGGAGTTGCGCACGTTCACGTGGAGGCCCACCTCTCCATGCTCGCCGCGGAAGTCCCCCAGCCACAGCGGCATGAGGTGCTCGGCCACGGTCATGCTCGCACTGACCGTGAGCTGGGCGGCCCGCTCGCTGTTCAGACTCTCCGCCACGTCGAGCAGCCCGGCCGCCCCCTCGAGGACCTGCCGGGCCCAGTGCGTGATCAGCCTCCCGTGCGGGGTGAGGGTCGCGCCCGACGGGCGGCGCTCGAGCAGTGGCGTGCCGAAACGGTGCTCGAGCTGCTTGATCATCCGGCTGGCGTTGGGCTGGGCCACGCCGGCGGCGCGGGCGGCGGCGCTCAGACTGCCGTGGTCGTCGACACCGGTCAACAGCTCCAGGGCCACGAGGTCCGGCCACCATCTGGTCATGTCCGGATCATATGCCTCGAAGCGCTGGCATATCGGAACTATATGTCCCGATGCCGATTCCGCGGCTACCGGGAGACCGCCGCCCGGCCGAGACTGGACGCCATGACCTCCCTGAGAACCGCGACCCGACCAGCCCTGCCGGGGCTCGCGCTGTGCGGCCTCGGCACCATCCTCGCGCTCGTGCTGGGGCGGCTGCTTCCCGCCGTGAGCCCGCTGCTCGTGGCGATCCTGCTCGGGGCCGTCCTGGTGAACCTCGGGCGCGTGACCCCAGGGTGTCGCCCGGGTCTGGCGGTGGCGTCGACCACGTTTCTCCGCGCCGGAATCGCCGTGCTCGGGCTGCAGGTGGCGCTCGGCGACATCCTCGGGCTGGGGTGGCCGGTCCTGGTCGTCGTGGTGTCGGTGGTGATCCTCGGGATCGCGGGGACGATGCTCGTCGGCGGGCTCCTCGGCCTGGGATGGACGCAGCGGGTGCTCATCGCCTGCGGGTTCTCGGTCTGCGGGGCGGCGGCCGTGGCGGCCGTCGACGGGGTGGTGGACGCCCGTGAGGAGGAGGTGGCCACCGCCGTGGCGCTCGTGGTGGTGTTCGGCACCCTCATGATCCCCGCCGTGCCGCTCGCCGCCGCGGCGCTCGGGATGCCCGAGACTGCGGCCGGCGCGTGGGCCGGGGGGTCGATCCACGAGGTGGCCCAGGTGGTCGCGGCGGGCGGGGCGATCGGGGGATCGGCACTCGCGGTGGCGGTGACGGTCAAACTCGCGCGCGTCCTCCTGCTGGCCCCGGTCGTGACGGTGCTGGGGCTGCAGGCGCGCCGGCGGTCCGCCTCGGTTCCGGGGCTCCGTCGACCCCCGCTCGTGCCGCTGTTCATCGTGGCGTTCCTCGCCTGCGTGCTCCTGCGGTCGTCGGGGCTGCTCGCGCCGGCGGTGCTCGACGGGGCCGGGGTGGCGCAGACGGTCCTGCTCACCGCCGCGATGTTCGCCCTCGGGACGGGCGTGCGGGTGGCCACCCTCCGCGAGGTCGGCGCGCGCCCGTTCGTCCTGGCCGCGGCGTCCACCGTCTGGGTGGCCGGGATCGCGTTGGTCGGGGTGCGGGTGGCGGGGGTCGCGGCCTGACCGTCGGTTCCGCGGTGGGCGACGTAGGCTGATGGGCATGCTCCGCGACGTCTCCACCCCCACCGGCCCGCGTGCTGTGACCGCCGTCGCGCCGGCCAAGATCAACCTCCACCTGGCCGTGGGTGACGTGCGCGAGGACGGCTTCCACGAGCTGGTCACCGTGTACCGGGCCGTGGATCTGTGGGAGGAGGTCACGGTCGCGATCGAGGCCGCCGGACCCGACGACGGCATCGCTGGTTCCGACGACGACGTCGCGATCACCGTGTCGGGGCCCGGGGCCGACCAGGTGCCCACGGACCGGACCAATCTCGCGGCCCGGGCGGTCGACCTGCTCCGTGAGGAGGCGGGTTCGGATGCCCGGATCGCCATCCGTATTCGCAAGGGCGTCCCCGTGGCCGGCGGAATGGCCGGCGGAAGCGCGGACGCGGCGGCCGCCCTGGTGGCCACCGACCGGCTGCTCGGTCTGGGACTGAACCGGGCGGAACTGGAGCAGCGCGGGGCCCGTCTCGGCAGTGACGTGCCGTTCTGCATCCGCGGCGGAACAGCGCTCGGCACCGGCCGGGGCGAGGAGCTCGCGACGCTGCTGCACGCCCGCGGCGAACAACACGTCGTCGTGGCACTGGCCGCCGGCGGGCTGTCCACCCCGGCGGTGTTCGGCGAGCTCGACCGGCTCCGCGCCGAGCGGGGGACCGCGGAGCAGGGCGACGGCCGCCGCGCCCTACCCCGGGCGGGCGGCACCGAGCGGCTCGTGCAGGCACTGGCCGGGAATGACCCCGCCGCGGTGGCCGCCCTGCTGGTCAACGACATGGAGCCCGCCGCCCTCTCACTCATGCCTGCGCTACGCCGCACCCTGCGCGCGGGCCGGGAGGCCGGAGCCCTGGGCGGAATGGTCTCCGGCTCCGGGCCGACCTGCCTGTTCTTCTGCGCCGACCGCGAACACGCGATCGCCGTGGCGGCCGAGATCAGCGAATCCGGCGTCGCGCGCGAGGTGCGCATCACCAGCGGCCCGGTCGGCGGCGCCCGCATCACGAGCGACGCCACCGGCGACCTCGACCTCGATCACGTCGGCGGCGCACCGTCCGCCGGCGACCCCACAGGAAAGTAGAGATGGCCCCCACCAACCTCATCAACATCGAGCAGGGTTCGATCTCCTTCGGCATCCGCCAGGTGCTCGACAACGTCTCGCTGGGCGTCAACGCCGGTGACCGCATCGGCGTGGTGGGCCTCAACGGCGGTGGCAAGACGACCCTGCTGGAGATCCTCACCGGCGTCGCCGAGCCCGACTCCGGGCGCGTGTCCCGGGTGGGTGACCTGCGGATGGCGGTGGTCACCCAGCGCACGGAACTCGCGGCCGACACCGTGGGCGAGGCCGTGATCGGCGGACTCGGCCTGGCCACCCACGAGTGGGCCGGCGACGCCCGCGTGCGGTCGGTGCTCGACGGCATCGGCATCCACGACCTCGGCCTGGACACCCCTGTCGCGGACCTGTCCGGCGGCGAGCGGCGCCGGGTGTCGTTGGCGGCGGCCCTGGTGCAGGACCTCGATCTGCTGGTGCTGGACGAGCCCACCAACCATCTCGACGTGGAGGGCGTCCAGTGGTTGGCCGACCACCTGGTGCGGAGGTCGAGCGCACTCGTCGTCGTCACACACGATCGCTGGTTTCTCGACACGGTGGCCACCCACACCTGGGAGGTCGTCGACGGCCGCGTCGAGCAGTACGAGGGCGGATACAACGACTGGGTGTTCGCGCGCGCCGAGCGTGATCGCCAGGCCTCCGTCACCGAATCGCGCCGGCAGAACCTCGCGCGCAAGGAGCTCGCCTGGCTGCGCCGCGGCGCGCCCGCACGTACCTCCAAGCCGCGCTACCGCATCGAGGCCGCCGAGGCGTTGATCAAGGACGTGCCGCCGCCCCGCGATGCACTGCAGCTGTCGAGTTTTGCTGCGCGGCGGCTGGGCAAGGTCGTGATCGAACTCGAGGACGTCCGGCTCGACGCCCCCGACGGCCGTACGCTCGTCGACGATCTGACCTGGCGGCTCGCGCCGGGCGAGCGACTCGGACTGGTGGGCGTCAACGGTTCCGGCAAGACCACCCTGCTGCGGGCGCTCGCCGGCCAGGCGCCGCTGGCGGCCGGGCGACGCAAGGAGGGCAAGACCGTCCGGATCGGCTGGCTCAAGCAGGAGCTCGACGACCTGCCGCTCGACCAGCGGGTACTCCAGGCGATCGAGGACGTCGCCACGCGCGTGGCGTTCGGCGAGGATGAGCTGTCCGCCTCCCAGTTGGCCGAGCGGCTCGGTTTCTCGCCGGCGCGGCAGCGCACGCCCGTCGGTGACCTCTCCGGCGGCGAGCGGCGGCGGCTGCAGCTCACCCGCGTACTGATGGCCGAGCCGAACGTGCTGCTGCTGGACGAGCCCACCAACGACCTCGACATCGACACACTGCGGCAACTCGAGGACCTTCTCGACGGCTGGCCCGGGACGATGGTCGTGATCTCTCACGACCGCTACCTGATCGAGCGGATCTGCGACTCGGTGTGGGCGCTGTTCGGGGACGGCGGGCTCACCAATCTGCCGCGCGGGATCGACGAGTACCTCGAGCGTCGGCGCGTGGCCGGGGCGGCCGGCGACTCGGGCAAGATCTCGCGCGCGGCAGTGGCGGGTGCAGGCGTTGGCGCTGGTGTCGGCGCTGGCTCGGATGGCCGCTCCACGGCTGGGGCCGACGGGGCCGGGGCTGGTTCCGCTGGTTCCGCTGGCGTGGCTGGTTCCGCCGGTTCCGCCGGTTACGCTGGCGGCACGGGCACGGGCACGGGCGCGACGGTCGCCGATACGTCCGTACCTGCGGCTGCCGTACTCAGCTCCGGTGAGCAGCGCGAGCTGCAGAAGGAGATGAACAAGCTGGAGCGGCAGATGCAGAAGCTCGACAAGCGTGAATCTCAGCTGCACGCCGCGATGGCCGCCGCAGCGGGGGAGGCGCTGGACACCGAGAAACTCGCCGACCTGGACCGCGAACTCAAGGACGTCGTCGCCGAGAAGGAGCAGCTCGAGGAGCGCTGGATGGAGATCGGCGAGCAACTCGAGGGGTGATCCGCTCGCGCGCGGTCCCCGCAGTCCCCGCGGCCCAGCCCGAGTACTGCGTTTTGTCTGCACCATTGCGGGGACTGTTGGCGCCAATGCGAAAATCTCTTCCGCCCACCGCAGTGGTGCCAACAAAGTTCGCAGCTGCAGCGGTGCGGGGCGCTACCGACCGGGCCGGACGCTACTCTTGGCTGGGACCGGCTGGGCCGTGCATGCGGGGCTGTGCTGGGCGGAGTAGGGCCGGGCTACGTTGCTTTGGTGCCTGTGGATGGTCGTCTGTTCTATCCACAATCGCGCGGTCGATCGTCTCGGCGGTGGTCGGTGAGGCTGAAGATGGACTGGTGAGCGCACCGAGTCGTGGAAAACCGTTGAATCGCGCAACTCTGTCGCGGCGCGATGCTCCCTTCCTCGGCAGTGACGCGATCGCGGCGGGGCGGCTCAGCCCGTACCAACTGCGCACTCGGTACAGGCGCTTGTTCCCGGATGTGTACGTCGTGTCGTCGTGCGTGGTGACGCCGGAGATTCTTGTGCGCGCGGCTGCGCTGTGGGCGCCCGAGGGTTCGGTGCTCGGCGGCGCGGGTGCGGCCCTGTTGCATCACGAGCGCTGGTACGCGCCGGAATCCGTCACGAAGACTACTGACATTTATTGTCCGGGCACGCCGCGAAGAGTCCCGGGCGTGAGGCTCCGCCGCTGGTCGCGCGCGTTTCCGAAAGGACACTTGGTGGAGAAGGAAGGGGTCCGATTCACGTCCGCGGCCAGAACCGCCGTCGATGTGGGGAGGTGGGAGGACGACGACGATATCGCCATCGCCAAGATCGACGCCGTCTGCAACCGGGGCGGGATCACGGTGAACGCACTGGGACAGACGATTGACCAGATGAGCGGTCTGCACGGGGTAAACCGGATCCGATCGCTGCTCCGATGGTGCGACGAGCGGGCTGATTCTCCGCCGGAGACACGTCTACGGCTGATGTTGATCCGGGCCGGACTGCCGACGCCGACTCCGCAGCTAGTCATGCGCAACGAGTACGGCGAGAAGATCGCCAAAGCGGACCTCGGATACGAGAAGCAGAAGGTCGCGATCTTCTACGACAGCGAACTCCATCGTGAGAAGGGGAACTGGGAGTTCGACGCGTGGGCCAACGCCCAGATGGCAGAGCTCGGGTGGGAGAGGTTTCGCGTCACGGCGCAAATGATGCGCAGCCCGGGGATGCTGACGCGGCAGATCGGCTCGGCGGTAATGCGGGGAGATTGGTCTGGTTGAGGAAGGAAGTCGAGCAGTTGAAGGCCGCGGCCAGGGCCCTCAGAGCGTTGTGTTGGCATCACTGCGAAGCACCCGCCGCGTTCTCGCAGTAGTGGCATCAAGCGTCGCCGTGGTGTCGACAAAGGTGCGGGAGGGGCGGGTGGTGTGGGTGACGGTCAGTGCCGGGGCGCTGCCGCGCGAATAGCGGCGATGAGGGCATCCGGATCGGTGAGGTCGGGCAGAACCACGTGGGCGCCGGCCGAGTGGAGGTCGTCGGCGGAGACACGCCCCGTCGCCACGCCGATGCAGCGGGCACCCGCATCGAGTGCGCCGCGCACGTCGTGCACGTGATCGCCCACCACCACCGCCTGTGCAGGAGAGACGTCGATACCTCGCTCGCGGGCGGCGGCGACCGCGTCGAGGATCAGGTGGGCCCGGTCGCTGCGGTGATCGCCGAACGCCCCGAGCGAGGGATCGGGCAGACCGTCGAACCCGCAGACGCGCAGCTTGAGCAGCGCGGTCCGACGCATGTTGCCGGTCACGATGCCCTGGTGCACGAGAGGGTCCGCGGCCAGCGCGCGAACAGCGTCATGAGCGCCCGGCAGGGGACCACCTCCACCGTCGAGGAGGTCGTCGGCGAACGTCTCGCACCGCTCGGCCACGGCATCCATGACAGCGGGGACGAGACGGTCGGCGCCGGTCAGCTCGACACCACCGGTGAGCGTGGTGTCGGTGGTGGCGTTGTCGTCGTCGATCTCCATCCCGTTGCGCACCAGCAGATCGGTGAGGATCGCACGGTCGGTACGTCCGGCGAACGAAGCGCCCATTACAGGTTCGCGGCCGAGCAGTTCGGCGAGGACCGGCGTGATCATGCGCGAACCGAAGCCGGCCGGGTCGAGGAGGGTGAGGTCGAGGTCCCAGAGTACGAGCACGGGCGCGGGCGCCGGTGGGGTCACGGGCGCGGCGGTGGGTGCCGGAGCGGCCGTAGGAGGGTCCGGCGTGGCCGGAGTCAGGGCCGGCGCGGCCGCAGCGCGGCGGAGCGCGGCGAGGTCCGCGTGCGTCATTCGAGCAGGCTCGCCACGAGCGGCCCCAGCCAGGTGCGGAGGAAGGTGCGCAGGTCGGCGTCGGAGCGGGTCTCGGGTGAGTCCAGGCACAGCACCGACCAGCCCATGTGGACGCCCACGTCGGAGAAGAAGTCCAGGTGCGGAACCAGTTGCGGGAACTGCTCGGTGGCGGGCACGAGCAGCGACCTGGCGTACCGCCGCGCACGTTCGGCCGCGCCCGGGTCGAAGATCGGGTTGGAGCCGCCGGCCAGGGTGAGGGTCCGCAGCAGGGGGTCGCCGAGGATATGCCCGCGGGTCACCACCAGGATCTCCACCAGCAGGTCCAGCGGGGTGGTGGCGGAACTCTGCAGGTCGGAAACGGCGCCGAAGAGCGAGGTGAGGCGCTCGGAAATGGCCTGCGAGACCAGCTCCTCCCGTGATCCGAAGATCGAGTAGACGGTCTGGCGACTCACGCCCGCACGTTTGGCCACGGCCGCGATCGTGACGCCGTCGAAACCGGCATCACCTATCACCTCGCGGGTGGCGTCGAGTATGGGTTCGCGGGAGCGCACGAAGACAGTATCCCCCAGCAGGGGGCGAGCGTTCGCGTTCCCCCGCCCCGGGCCGACCTCAGACCACCTCGCCCACGTCGTGATGCACGATCCGATCCAGCGCCCGCTCGGCGATCGCGGCGATGGTCCACGACGGGTTGCAGGCCGCGGTGGTGCCGGGGATGAGCGCGCCGTCGACGACGTAGAGGCCGCGCTGGCCGAGCACCCGCCCCTCGAGGTCGCAGACACTGTCCATCGCCGCGCCGCCGAGCGGGTGCCAGGTGGAGTTCACCATCGTGTTGGTGTCGGTGAGATGTCCGGTCGGTCCGACGATCCGGCGTGCGGTCCGGTCGATGCGGCCGAACACGATGTCGTCGTCGCCCCCTTCCGGCCACCTGATCACGCCGCGGTCCTGCGCGGCGTCGTACACGATCCGACCGCGGTCGGCGCTGACGCCGTAGCCGACCATCATCGTGGAGTGGACCTCGGCGCCGACCGACGGGATGGACGCTTGGATGAGGGTGTGCGCGCTGCGCGGATCGTCCCAGTTGAGGCTGCCGTAGACGACCGGCCCGCCCTGGACGGCGCCGAAACCGGCGGTGGGGTCGGACCACAGGTAGATGCGATCGGCGTTGGTGCCCCAGCCGCTGCCGATCCCGTCCGGCAGGTCGGTGACCTCGCCCGTCGCGGCGGCGCGCGTGAGCAGTGTGCTCGTGCCCACCGACCCGGCCGACAGGATCAGCGTCGGCGCGCGGAGGGCGAGGGTGCGGAGCAGCCGGCCTGCCGTGTCGAGCACCTCCACGTCCAGTTCCCAGCGACCGTCGGGCAGCCGCCGCATGGCGCGCACGTCGTGGAGCGGCCGGACGTCGACGAGCCCCGTGGCCTCGGCCCGCGCGAGGTAGGTGACGTCGACGGAGTGTTTGCCGCCGTTGTTGACGCCGAGCGAGCCGTCGCCGTTGGTGTAGGCGGGTTTCATCTCGCCGCGCAGCTCGGCCAGCGCGTAGTCCCAGTCGATGGGCATGGGGATCTTGCGCAGCGGCAGGCCGGCCTCGCGGACGCGCCGGGCGAAGGCGCGCGCGACGGCGTAGGTGGGCGAGGCGATCAGCTCGTCGGGGGCCTAGGCCAGCCGCAGCATTCGGGCGACGCGCGGGTAGTACTCGCGGTCCAGCTCGCGCCAGTCGAGGCCGGAGGGGAACCAGGTGTGGAAGAGCTCCTCGGTGGGTTGGAGCGCCATGCCCTGGTAGATGAGGGAGCCGCCGCCGACGCCAGTGGCGCAGACGGAGGTCATGTTCTCGCCGACGGAGGCGTCGAGGAGGCCGGTATAGCGCGGGAGGTCGACGGGGCGGCCGAAGACCTCGGGGGACGAGCGGAACCACAGGGCGCGCTCGTCGGGGGCCGTGGCGTCGGGGAACGTGGTGGCGTCCGGTCCGGTGGGCCAGCGGCGACCCCGTTCGACGACGACGACGGGCACTCCCGCCTCCGCGAGTCGTAGTGCGGAGATCCCGCCTCCGAAACCGCTGCCCACGACCAGGACGCGATGGTCTTCGATCGCGTGGGGGATCCGCGTGGCCGGGCGGGCGGCCTCCGGGCCGGCGGATCCGGGGGCCGGCTCGGCGCCGGCGGGACCGGTGGGCCGTGCTCCGGCGGGGTGTGCCGTGAGTGCGGCGAGGCCGGCGGCGGTGACGGCGCCGAGGAAACCCCGGCGGGAGAGGTGGTGCATCGAATCCTCGTCTCGGGCGATGGGTGACAGCCGTCACCGCGCGCAAAGTTAGACATATGTCTCGGATACTGTCAAGTTCTTCGTGTGGGGTCGACGAGGCGCTGCGGCCCCGTAGGATCGGCCCATGAGCAGCGGGAAGAGCGGCGACAAGAAGTCCGGTGCGAAGAAGTCTGCGTCCGGCAGCGGCACGAAGAGTGCAAGGACGGGCAACGGCACGAAGAGCGCCAAGACCGGCGGCGGCGCGAAGGGCGATTCCAGGGAGCTGCTGCCCAGTGGGCTCGAGAAGCTCCCCAAGAAGGAGTACGAGAAGGAGCTCAAGCGGCTCCAGGCCGAGCTCGTGGAGATGCAGGCCTGGCTCCGCGAGACCGGAAACCGCCTGGTGGTGGTGTTCGAGGGGCGCGACGCCGCGGGCAAGGGATCGGCGATCAAGCGGCTCACGCAGTACCTCAACCCCCGCCACGCCCGCGTGGTCGCGCTGCCCGTACCGACGGAGGTGCAGCGGACGCAGTGGTATTTCCAGCGCTACATCGAGCACCTGCCGGCCGCCGGGGAGATCGTGATCTTCGACCGCTCCTGGTACAACCGGGCCGGCGTGGAGCGCGTGATGGGGTTCTGCACCACCGACGAGTACCGCCGCTTCCTGCACCAGGCGCCGATCTTCGAGCGGCTGCTCGTGGAGGACGGGATCATGCTGCGCAAGTACTGGTTCTCCGTCTCGGACGAGGAGCAGGAGCGGCGCTTCCGGGACCGGAACAAGGACCCGATGCGGCGGTGGAAGCTCTCTCCCATGGATCTGGAGTCCATCAACCGGTGGGAGGACTACAGCCGGGCCAAGGACGCGATGTTCGTCCACACCGACATCCCCGAGGCGCCGTGGTACACGGTCGAGTCGGAGGACAAGAAGCGGTCGCGGATCAACGTGATCTCGCACCTGCTCTCGACCATTCCGTGGGAGAAGCTCGAGCCGCCGAAACTGGAGATCCCGGAGCGGCCCGAGGAGACCGACTACGTGCGGCCACCGCGCGAGGAGTTCCGCTACGTGCCGGATGTGGCCTCGCAGCTGCTCGACGACTGACCCCGGGCTGCTCCCGGACGCCCGGGCGGGGGCGATGAGGTAGGAATTCCTAGTATCTCTGCGCCGGGCCGCGGCGGGCCTGTCAGACTGGGGCCATGAGCGAATTCGTCATCACCCGGCGCGAAGGCCGGATGCAGCACATCGTCCTGGACCGCCCCAAGGCCCTGAACTCGCTGGACCTGCCCATGTGCCAGGCCCTGCACGCGGCGCTGGAAGAGGTCTCGGGGGATACGGCCGTCGAGGCCGTGGTGGTCTCCAGCACCTCGGAGAAGGCGTTCTGTGCCGGCGGCGACATCCGCGCGCTGCGCGACGCGGCGGCGGCCGGCGACCACGAGACGAACCGGACGTTCTTCTCAGAGGAGTACGCGATGAACCTCGCGTACCACACCAACCCGGCTCCGACCGTGGCCGTGGTCCACGGCGTCGCGATGGGCGGCGGGCTCGGCATCTCCATCAACGGCTCGCACCGGGTCGTGACCAAGAAGGTCATGATGGCCATGCCGGAGACCGCGATCGGCTTCATCCCGGATGTCGGCGCGAGTCACTTCCTGCCGCGCCTGTGCGGCGGCGGGGAACGCGGGCTCGCGGTGGCGATCTACCTCGGCACGACGGGCGTGCGTCTGAATTCCGCCGACGCCCTCTACACCGGACTCGGCACCCACCTGATCGACAACGACGACCAGGAGGCGTTCATCGCCGCGATCGGCACCGACGGTCTCGACGCGGCGCTCGAGCGTTTCGCCCGTGATCGGTCCGAGGCGGGAGAATCTGCCGTGGAGACCCACATCGACCGCATCGTCGACGTCTTCTCTCGCGGCACCGCGCAGGAGATGGTGGCCGCGCTGCAGGCCGGAGAGCCGG
This sequence comes from Dietzia sp. NPDC055343, assembly GCF_053645265.1. Lineage (NCBI taxonomy): Bacteria > Bacillati > Actinomycetota > Actinomycetes > Mycobacteriales > Dietziaceae > Dietzia > Dietzia sp. NPDC055343. The sequence goes on from NZ_JBSHMJ010000022.1 coordinate 47,678, forward strand.
ACGAGTGGGCCACCGCGACGCTGGAGATGTTCCGCTCGCACTGCCCGACGTCGGTCATCGCGACCATCGAACTGCTGCGCGCCGGCGCCGGGGCCGCGGACCTGCGTGAGTGCCTGGACAACGAGCTCGCGCTCGGCTCCTGGATCACCGCTCGCCCGGATTTCATCGAGGGCGTGCGTGCCGTGGTGATCGACAAGGATCGCAACCCGTCGTGGGACCCGGCCGATCTCGACTCGGTCGACGTCGACGTCGACGCGATCCGCTCCGCGCTCGCCGGAGCCTGACCCGGACCTCGCGTTCCGCGGCGTCCCGCGACTGCTCCCGCGGCCGGACATCCGGCCGCGGGGCGGGGTTCCGCGCCGCGGGTGATCGCGGTGCGCCACCGCGTAATGTCGTTGCGCGTAGGGCGATCATGGTGGCAGGGCCGAGGAGGACGTATGTCAGGAACCGCTGGTCACGACGCGGACGCGTTGTCGGCCGACTCAGAGGAAAGTGAATCCGCTGCTGCGGCGACCAGTGAGGAGACGAACTCCGACGAGGCCGTGAGCGAGATCGCTGCCCCGGAAGAGGAGTCCAAGGGCTGGGGAATCGCGGCCGTCACCGTCGTGTCGTTGGCCGCGGCGTTCATCGTGCTGTGGGGCATCTCCGAGCACTCGCACATGGTGATGCCGGCGTTCCTCGCACTCAACCTCGTGATCGCCGCGCAGCCACTGCAGTCTCTGCTCGAACGGGTCGGCGTGCCGCGCTGGGGCGGGATGATCATCGTCCTGCTCGTCCTGTACCTCCTGCTCATCGCCCTCGTGGGCATGCTCGTGTGGGCGCTCTGGATCGCCGCGGAGGAGATCCCGCAGTACCAGGACAAGTTCTACGAGATGTACCGACAGTCCATCGAGTTCCTCGGCCGGTTCGGGCTGAGTCAGGACCAGGTCTCCGAGGCCTTGAGCGGGGTGTCGCCGACGACCGTGATCGGTGCCCTGCAGAACGTCGCGGGCCAGGTGTCCTCGGCCGGGGGCCAGCTCACCATCCTGGTGATCGCGCTGACCTTCCTCGTCTTTGACATCCCCGGGGTCTCGCGGCGCCGGGCCACCATCGCCCGCCTCCGGCCCCGCCTGGCCGACGCACTCGACTCGTTCGGCGACGGCCTCAAGTCGTACTGGATCGTGGCCACCGCGTTCGGTCTCATCGTCGCCTTCATGGACGTGGTCGCGCTCTGGATCCTCGGCGTCCCGCTGGCCCTGGTGTGGGGCGTGCTGGCGTTCGTCACCAACTACATCCCCAACATCGGCTTCGTGCTCGGCCTCGTCCCGCCCGCCCTGTTCGCCCTGCTCACCGGCGGCGTCGGGGACGCCATCTGGGTGGTGGCCATCTACAGCGTGGTCAACCTGGTGATGCAGAGCTTCATCCAGCCCAAGTTCACCGGTGACGCGGTGGGCCTGACCCCGACGGTCACGTTCCTGTCGCTGGTGTTCTGGGCGGCCGTCGCCGGACCGCTCGGCGCGATCCTGGCGGTCCCGCTCACCCTCGCGTTCAAGGCGTTCCTGGTGGATGCCGACCCGCGTATGGCGTGGCTGTCCACCTTCCTCACCACTCCGGACGCCGACTCCAAGCGAGGCAGACTCCGGGCACGGAAGCTCACCGCCGCCGGAAGCTGACCGCCGCCATGAGCTGAGCGCCGCCGCGCGCTGAGAGCAACAGGGCCGGCCCGCCATTCGGGAGAGGCCTCAGTCCTCGACGCGGGTGAAGGTGCCCATGCCGTCGCCGTCGAGGAGGTCGACGGCCAGCGTGTCGCCGTCGAAGGTGACGCTGCCGCGTGAGCCGGGCGGCCAGTTCTCGCCCTCGGGGCTGATGGCGAACGTGGCCCCGTCCCAGTGCTCGAGCCGCCAGGACTGCCGGTCGGGTCCCACCGTCAGCACCAGGGCGGGGCCGGTGTCCGCGGCCGCGCCGGTGTCCGTGGACCCGGCGACGCTGTCGTCGTCGTCCTCCCGGCCGTCTTCGGTCGCGTCGCTCGACCCGCGCGCCTCGCGCACCTCGACGTCCCCGAAGTAGGTGTTGCGATAGACGCCCAGCAGGTCGTCCACTGGCGGGGCGGCGGCGGGCGATTCCGGGCGCCGGGCCGAGACCAGGTCGCCGATCCCGACCCGGAGCGGGGCGAACTCGGTGGCGAACAGTTCGCCCCAAGGTTGCGCGGGGTCGCCGTACTGCGCGTAGTCGGCGAACCGGGCGTTGATCGTCTCCGGAACCCCGATCGGTGCGGCGTTGGTGAGCGTGACGATCCCCAGGTCGAGGTCGGGCATCATGAGCATCGCCGTGGCCGCGCCCTGCGTGAAGGCGCCCGAGTGGCTCCACTGCACGCGGCCGGACGAGCTCGTTCCGATGTCGAAGCCGTAGCCGTAACCGCCCGTGCGGTCGGCGCCCGACTGCGGCGGCGAGGACACGACCTGCGGGGTCAGCGCCTGCCGCAGCGCTTCCGGGGGGACCACCTGCTGGCCGGCGGGCCCGGCGCCGTCGGCGAGCACCATCGTCATCCACCTGGCCATGTCCGCAGCGGTCGAGCTCAGCCCGCCCGCGGGCGCCTGCGTGTCCGTGTCGCGCGCGGGATCGGCGGGGACCCACCCGGCCTGGGACCCCGGCCCGGAATCCGGTTCGGACCCGGACCCGGAGTCATCCCCGGCCTCGCCCGAGCCTGTGTCGGAATCCGTGGCCCGCACGTGCCCCACGGCGCGGTTGCCGCGATCGACGAGCCCGTCGTACGAGTACGAGGACTCGCTCATCCCGAGCGGCTCGAAGATGAGCTCGCGACTGAGCTCGTCCCACGGGGCCCCCGCGGCCGTCGCGACCGCCTGCGCGCCCGCCGTGAGGCCGAAATCGGTGTACGCGTACGAGGTTCGGAACTGCTCGAGCGGCAGGTGCCGCAGCCCGTGCAGGATCGCCGGCCTATCGTACCCCAGATCCTCCAGATCGCCGCCCGCCTGCTCCGGCAGCCCGGAGCGGTGCGCGAACATATCGCCCACGGTGACCTGCTCCGACGCCCGCGGGTCCGAGAGTGCGAACCACGGCAGGTACTCGCGGACCGGCGTGTCCCAGCCGACCTCGCCGCGGGCGCTCTCGGCCGCCACGACGGTCGCGCTGACCGGCGTGGAGAGCGACGCCAGGGGGAACACGGTCTGCGCGTCCACGGCCTCGCCCGTCTCGGTACTCCGCACCCCGAATCCCTCGGCCAGCACCACCTCGCCGCCGTGGACCACAGCCACCGAGGCTCCGGGAACCCCCGACTTGTCGAGCTCGTCCTCGACGATGTCGGTGATCTTGCCGATCGCGTACTCGATACGATCCTCACCCACCTCGAGCCCGGAGTAGGCGGCCGGTCTCTGTCCCGGTTCGGGCTTGGGGAGCGGCGCTCCACACGCGGCGACGGTGGTGAGGACGAGGCCCCCGGCGGTCAGCGACCACATCCGGCGGCGGACGGCGACGCGACCCGAATCCCGGCCACGGGGTGTGGTGGGCAGTGAGGCGCGTAGCGGCGCGATCCGCCCGGCTCGCGGGGCCCGTGACGGGGGAGTGAGCATGCGCCCAGGTTAGTGCTCGGCACCGCCGGATGCGCCGAGGGACATCGGGCGGCTACAGCGAGGCCCGCGGTCACGCGTCCTCCTCTGTCCGGACGCGGATCTTGCCCGGGAGGGAGACCTCGGGGAACGGGGTGTCCGCGGCGACCCGCGGCTTCGTCCGCGAGACGCGGACGACGACCAGAGCGGTGAGGGCCACCGCGAGGACCACGAGGACGACGACGAGATCGGGGATCGCGCCGGCCCACTCGAGGACCGCTCCCTCGAGTTCGGCCTGGGCGCCGGCACCGAGCAGTCCGGTGAGCTCGGTGGTGCCGGCGGTCACCAGCAGCAGGACGCCCACGCCGATGGTGAGGACTCCGCCGATGATGCCGGTCCACGTGTTGGTCCAGGGCCCGATCGAGACCTCACGGGGCCGGATCAGCCGTTTGATCGCGGGGAAGCGCCCCCACACGAGGGACAGCAGGAGCAGAGGCAGGGCCATGCCGGCGGCGAAGACCAGCACGATGACCCCGCCGGACAGTGCGGTCCCGGAGACGGCGGCCACCGTGAGGACGGCGCCGAGCAGCGGTCCCGCGCACACACCCGCCAGCCCGTAGACGGTGCCGAGGGCGTACACGGCCGTGATGGAGGTGCCCTGCGTGTTGGTCCCACGGCCCCGGAAGGGGAGCGGCACGTTGAGCAGCATGAGTACGCCGAGAACGATCACGATGACCGAGGCGACGGTGACGAACGTGAAGCGGTGCTGGTTGACGAACGCGCCCAGTGTCCCGGCCAGGACGCCGAGGGGGACGAGGCTGGTGGCCAGGCCCAGGTAGAAGACGCCGGTCCGGGCGAGCAGCTCGCGGGGGCTCGCGAAAGCGTACGAGAAGAACGCGGGCAGGAGCATCGCCGAGCAGGGGCTCAGCAGGGTGAGGACGCCACCGAGGAAGGCGCCGGTCAGTCCGATGTCCATGTCGGCGTCACTCCGCCGCGGCGAGTGACTCGTCGAGGTACTCGCGGAACGTCGTGAGGGGTTGCGCGCCGGACAGTGCGGTCTCGCCTGCCACGAAGAACGGGACGGCGGTCACCCCGAGCTGCTGCGATTCGAGGGTCGCGGCCTCGGTCTGCTTCCGGATCTCCGGGTCGTCGAGCGCTGCGGTGAACCGGTCCATGTCCGGCATCCCCACCTGTTCGGCGAAGGCGATGAGCTCCTCGCGGGGCAGATCCGGGTGACCCTTCTCGGGCGCGGCGTCGAAGACGGCCGTGAGGTACTCGACGTACTTGTCCTGGTCGGCCGCCGCCTGCGCGGCGACCGACGCGAACTCCGATTCCTCGCCGAAGTAGGCGACGTCGGTGAACTCGATGCGCACCTTCCCGGTGTCGACGTACTCCGCGATGAGGGTCGGCAGCGTGTCGCGGCTGAACGACGCGCAGAAGGGGCATCGCAGGTCCACCCATTCGGTGAGCACGACCGGCGCGTCGATGTCGCCGATCGCCTTGGGGTCGTCGGCATCGCGCCTGACGAACATCATGTCCCCGCCGCCGCTCGCGTTCGCCTCAGCGTTCGTCTCGTCTGAGGCCTCTCCCGCAGTGGTGGTCGAGGTGGGGGATTGGCCGGGCAGCATCTGGGCAACCACCACGATGCCGAGGAAGGCGACGACCGCCCCCAACACGATGTTCCAGATCCGGGAGCGTCGGTACTTCGCCTCCAGTGTGTGGCGTGAGACGGGAGCGTTCACTGCGGGCCCTTCTGTCGGGGGTCGGTTCTGCGGAGGTTCCGGAGGCTGCGGTGCCGTCGCACCGGGTCGCGTCCGGGCGAACCGGTAACGACTATGGCACATAGTCGACTATTGCGGTTAGTCGACTCGTGGCATGATCGTCCCCATGCAGTTCTCGAAGCCCGCGGGCCCGGTGGAGAAGATCAGGCGGCACGTCGCGACATGGCCGCGATCGGTATCGCTCGCGGCCGAGGGGCTCCGCACGCTCACCCGTCGGCAGTGGGTGGTCGCAGCAGCGGTCTCGATCGGCTTCGGGGTGCTGCTCGGCCTGGCCACGGTCCTCATCCCCAACTCGCTGTTCACCCGCGACATCCCCGGGGTGTGGTGGAACTACCCCGTCTGGATCGTCACATCGATGCTCGCCGGCCTGCTCTTCGCGACCTACGTCCGCGACGGCGCCGGGGAAGCGGGCGCCTCCGCCAGCGGGGCCGGGGGTGACGACGACGAGGCCAGGCGCACGAGCAGGGCCGGCATGGCCGGGGCGTTCCTCGCGTGGTTCGCGGTCGGGTGTCCGGTCTGCAACAAGTTCGCCCTCCTCGCGCTCGGCTACTCGGGCGCCATCACGTGGTTCGCTCCGTTCCAGCCCGTCCTCGCGGTGCTGGCCCTCGTACTCACGGGCGTCGCGCTGATCGTCCGGTTACGTGGCCGGGTCCTGTGCGTACTACCGTCGGGCCGGGTGGAGGAGGTGAGCCGATGAGCAGTCGCGGCGAAGGGGCTCGAGGAGAGCGTGCATCCCGCCGGAGCGGCGGTCGAGAAGCGCCGTCCCGGCAGGACGAGGCGCCCCGCCTCGGCACGCTCGAGTCCCGGGTGATGGACATGTTGTGGGACGCCGGGCCGTCGACCATCCGCGGGCTCATCGACCGGCTCCCGGGCGAGCCCGCGTACACGACCATCGCCACGGTGCTCACTAATCTCTGCCGCAAGCAGCTCGTGTCCCCGCACAAGGAGGGCCGCTCCACGGTGTACGGGGCCACCGGCACGCGTGAGCAGCACGTGGCCTCGGTGATGTCCCACGCGCTCGGGAGCAGTCGTGACCGTGCCGCGTCGATTCTGCACTTCGCCGAGACCATCCCGGACGACGAGTTGGATCTGCTGCGGGAGTTCCTCGACCGCCGCGGTGGAGGTGCGTCGTGACCGGCATCCTGCTCCTGGTGTTCGTGCTGTGCCTCGGCCTCGCCGTGCCGGCTCTCGCCGGGCCGCGCGTGCTACGCCACGCGGCGCCCACGCTGATGCGGGTGCCCCGCCTGGCGGTCGCGCTGCTGTCCGGAGGCGTGGTCGCCTGGGTGCTGGCGGCCCTGTCCATCGCACCACTGCTCGCCTGGGTCGTCACCGGGCCGGACATCCTCCCCGGCGACGCCGCGGTCGTGTGCAGCCAGTGTCTGGCAGCCGCTGATCCCTTCGGGCTCGACCGGGTGGACACCGGCGTGCCTGTCGCCCTCCTGCTGGCCGTGCCGGTCGCGGTCTCGGTTTACCAGGCCTTCGCGATCGCGGGTGATCTCGTCCGTCGTCGCCGCCGTTCGAGCAGAACCGCGCGGGTCTTCCGGGACGGCGCGCGGCCGGTGGACCTGTACGGGCACCGGGTGCTCCTCGTGGGCGATGAGCACCCGTTCGCGCTCACGTTGCCCCGGCGGCACGGTGGCATCGTGGTCTCCACCAGCGCCGTCCGGATGCTGACCCCCGACGAACTGCGGGCGGTCCTCGCCCACGAGGCCGCGCACCTGCGCCAGCGGCACCACCTCATCTCGGCGGTCGTCACCACGCTCACCGGGCGACTGCACCGCGTTCCCCTGTTCGCCGCCGTGGAGGCGGCACTCGGCCACTACCTCGAGATCGCGGCCGACGACGCCGCCAGGCGCGAGGTCGGCACCACGGCGCTGGCCGGCGCGCTGTTGACCCTGGGACAGACCGGGCATCCGGGGGCGCATCGCCAGCAGCTGCACGGCGCGCTGCACGCGCTCGGCCCCGACCGCATCCGGCACCTCGTCGAGCCGGGACGCGGCACGGCCGGGGTCGCGGCGGCCACCGCGAGTGTCTTCTGCCTGACCGCGCTGGCCCTGCTCGCCGCCGTGGTCCACGTCCCCTACGCGCTCGCGGTGCTCACCGGGTGTATCTAGGCAGCAGATGCCGCGGGCGTTGTTCGTCGCGTTCTAGCCCGTAAGTTGTTCGGTCCGCGTGATCTGTTCAGCCTGCGAGGCCGGACGCGGCTGCGCCCTGCGCCGCGTGGTCGGGCATCCCGTAGTGATCGGCGAGGAGGTTGACGGTCCGGGCCTGCCCGCGGCGCGAGGGGCCCATCACGGTGAGCATCACCTCGTCGACCTCGGTCCGCGCGTGCAGGGCCTCGAGCGATGTGGCGACCTGCGCCGGGGTGCCGTTGACGAAGCGCTGGGTGTAGGTGTCGAGTATCTGACGCTCCTGCGCTGTCGCGGGGTACGCCTCGACCTCGTCCGCGGGAAGCAGGCTGTAGGACTTGCGCTGGAACATCCGCAGCATCGCCATGGCGGCCGACATGGCCTGGCGGTGGGCCTCGTCCGCGTCGTCGTCGGCCACCACCCCGATGCTCACCAGCGTGTACGGCGCGAACAGGGCCTCGGACGGGCGGAAGTTCTCCCGGTACAGACGGAACGCCGACTCGACGTCCGCGTTCCCGAACTGCAGCGCGAAGGCGTAGGGGCGGCCGAGCGCGGCGGCGAGCTGGGCCGAGTACGGCGAGGAGCCGAGGATCCAGACTCCAGGCCCGGCGCTCGTGTGAGGGACCCGGTTCTCCGCGGACTGCCACCGGCCGGGCTCGGCGTGGACGTCGCGGTACGGGTGCCCCTCGGGGAACTCGTCGGCCAGGAAGCCGAGGCGTTCGAGGACCTGCTGTGGGAAGTGGTCATTGGCCTCGTGATGGCGGCGCAGGGCGGCCGCGGTGGCCTGGTCCGTGCCCGGCGCGCGGCCCAGCCCCAGGTCGATGCGTCCGGGGGCGAGGGCGTCGAGCATCCCGAACTGCACCACTGCCTCCGGGCATGGGTGCGGAGGAAGAAACGATCGCACGGGGCCGCCCGCGCATACGCCCGCAAGCGCGACCGCGCACTGGACCCCACGCCGGCGTGCTGACGCCGACCGCCGCGATCAGCGCGCGGAGCAGGCCGAGGCGATGAGGTCGCGGAACCAGTACCAGGAGTCCTTGCGCGTGCGATCCTGGCTCTCGTGGTCCACGTGGACCAGCCCGAATCGCTCGGCGTACCCGGCCGCCCACTCGAAGTTGTCCATCGCCGACCACGCGTAGTAGCCGCGCACGTCCACCCCGAGGTCGATCGCGTCCACGACCGCGGCCAGGTGCGCGCGCAGGAACTCGATCCGCCGGTCGTCGTGGACGGCGCCATCAGGCCCCGGCTCGTCGTGGTAGGAACAGCCGTTCTCGGTGATCGTCACCGGCGGCAGATTCGGGTAGCGCTCGTGGAGCTGCACGAGGATATCGGTGAGCCCGGACGGCACGATCGGCCAGTCGAAGTCCGTGCGCTGCACACCCTCGATGCGAACCGGCCGGAACGGCATGTCCTCGGGAAAGTCCACCTCGAGCACGCCGGAGTAGTCCTTCCCGGGCCGCGGTGCCTCGATCACCGTCGGTTCGTAGTAGTTGACGCCGTAGTGGTCGAGGGGTCGGGAGATCGCGACGAGATCCTGCTCGAGCTGCTGCGCGGTCAGCCCCGCGGATGTCATGACGAGCTCGGCCACCCAGTCCTCCGGATAGCAACCCCGCAGGATCGGATCGGAGAACGTCCAGTTGGTGAGGATGCGGAACAGGTCAGCGGACTCGGCATCTGCGACGTCGGCGTTGTCGTCGTCGTCAGGTCCTCCCGCGGCGCCGGTCGCGGCGAGTACGGGGAAGTGCTGCTGGACCACCCCCACCTCGTGCCGGCCCCCGGCCGCACGGATCGCGTCCACCGCCAGCCCGTGCGCGCGCAGGAGATTGTGGGCGACCGGCAGGCAGTCCAGGCCCAGGCCCAGCGCGGGGGCGTGATCGGTGAGGGCGTGCCCGTAGAGCGTGTGCACGTTCATCTCGTTGAGGGTCAGCCAGTGCGTGACCCGGTCCCCGAGCGCGTCCACCACGACCGCGGCGTAATCCGCGAGCGCGTCCGCCGTCGAGCGCTCGAGCCACCCGCCCTCGGATTGCAGCGCCTGCGGCAGGTCCCAGTGATAGAGCGTGGGCACGGGCGTGATGCCGGCGGCCAGCAGCCCGTCGACGAGTCGGGAGTAGAAGTCCAGCCCTGCGCGGTTCACCTCGCCCCGGCCCGCGGGCAGGATGCGCGACCACGAGATCGAGAAGCGGTAGTCGTGCGCGCCCAGTTCGGCCAGGTCACGGACGTCCGCGGGCCAGCGGTGGTAGTGGTCGCACGCCACGGCGGGGGAGTCGCCGCCGCGGATGCGGCCCGGTTCGGCGGCGAAGACGTCCCAGATGCTGGGTCCGCGGCCGTCGATGTCGGCGGCGCCCTCGATCTGCGCGGCGGCGGTGGCGGTGCCCAGTCGGAAGCCGGCGGGCAGTACGGGGCCGGCAGGGGTGCGCGGCACGGGACGGTCGGGCGCGGTGGCGTCGGTCGGCATGGGGTCCTATCTCACGGATCGCAGGGGAAGGGTGCACAGGGCGGCCGCCACGGCGATCACCGCGCCGACGCCGTACAGGGCCGGGTAGCCGGCGGCGGAGAGCACGAGGGGCGCGGCGAGGGCGGGGGCGAGCACCTGGGGTAGCGAGTTGGCGATGTTGGCCACGCCCAGCAGGGTGCCGGAGGTCGCGCCGTCGGCGAGCGTGGAGGTGATGATCGCCATGTCCACGCCGATGAACAATCCCCAGCCCAGTCCCAGGATGGTGGCGGCGAGGAGCACGACCGGCATCGTGGTGGCCAGCGCGAGCAGGATCAGGCCGCCCGCGGTGGTGAGTGCCCCGGCCACCGCGAACACCCGGCGCCGGGCGAACCGATCCGAGACGGCTCCGGTCAGACCCGCGCACACCGCGGACAACACCAGGGTGATCACGGTGACGATCAGGACCGAGCCGGCGACGTCGTCGGCCTGCACCACCTCGTCGAGGAAGAAGAACAGGTAGAGGAGCAGGATCGCGTTGGTGAGGTTCATCAGGAAGCGCAGCAGCCACGCCCACGTGTAGTCGCGGGTGGGCCGGAAACCGCGCGCAACGCGGTCCCTCGGAACAGACGCCGGGACGCTGCCGGTCATCGCCGACGATGTCCGGTCGGCCACGACGATCGCGACCAGAAGTGTCGGGGTGGCCACGGCCAGGACGAGATAGCCGACCGCTCCCGCACCGACGGACTCGGCGACCACCGTCCCCGCGATCACGCCGACGATCTGCCCCACGCCGAACAACGACCCCACGATCCCGCGTTGGGCGACCGGGACCCGGTCGGCGATGAGGGCCGCCAGCACGGCGAACGGGCCGTTGAGCCCGAGCTGGACGAGCACCCAGCCGGCCAGCGTGAGGGGGCCGGTGGACGCGGTGAACAACACGACCTGGCCGATCACCCCGATAGCGGTGCCGGCGTAGACCACCGGCATACGGGTGCCGAGACGGCCCCGGCATCGGTCGGAGGCTAGCCCCCAGAGCGGGTTGGCGACCAGTGCGACCGCCGCCCCCGTACCCACGACCAGCGCGAGCAGTCCCTCGCGGCCGCTGGGCCCGGCGATGAGATCGGTCTGCGCGGGCAGCAGGATCTGTAGCGGGCCGAACCAGGAGGCGAACACCGCCACGACGCCGAGCGTGAGCGCGACGATCCACCCCGCCCCAACCGGCGAGGGCTCAGGTGACTCGACCGACGTGGCCGACATGGCCGACACGGAAGGCGGAACAGGCGAAGCAGGCGGAGTCGGCGAGGTCGGCGGGTCCGGCGCGTCCGGCCGACGCGGCGCTTTCGACCGACGCGGTGGGTTCGGCGGGGCGCCGGCGGTCACCTCGCGCGTTCCCAAGTGGCCACCCACGCCTCCGCGCCGCCCATCAGCTGGCGCTCGAGCTCGGCCCGGTCCGGCCCGGCGCGGTGCAGGACGTCGGTGATCCAGTCGGCGTACAGACCGTACTGCGCGACACCGTCGACGTTGAGGTCGTAGACACGCTCGGCGAACCGCCAGCGGTCCATCACCTCACCGCTGGGCGCGGTGAACGGGTAGACCAGCGGGTCCGCCGCTGCGCTGGGCCGGGGCTCGGCGAGCGGGGCCAGTCCGTTGACGTCCGAGCCGAAGCCGTAGCCGTCCCACGGCCGGGTGGCGCCGGCGGTGGTGGCGCGCCAGGAGTCGAGAAAGCCCTCGTCGAAGTTCTCGGTGGGGTCGGGCGGGTAGGCGAATGCGGCCGTGAACCCGCCCATCTCGTGCATCCGGCGGCTCAGTGCCGGGTCTGACCACGTGTGGTCCACCACGAGCCCGCCGTAGCCCGCTTCTTCGGCCAGGTCGAGGGTTCGGGTCGCGCTGGCCACGCTCATGTGGTCGAGGTTGATGAGCATCCCGCGGTCCATGAGCCCGCGCACGGCATGCTCGCCCAGCGGGGTCAGGCCCCGGACGTTGCACAGCGGCTCCTGCGGGTACACCGGCAGACCGGCGCCCGCGGGAGCGCCGGACGAGGCCGCGGCCAGGCCGTCCGCGACGGGAGTGCTGGCCAGCGGCTGGGCGTGGTCGGAGGCGCCGGTGGTGCAGGGCCGGGTCTCCCAGAATCGCTGCGCGGCGAGCTTGTTGCCGATGTTCACCGCCAGCCCGGCCAGGTCCTCGTCCATGCGGGCGCCGCCGAGGGCGTTGTCGAACTTGTGGACCGGGAACACCGTGGACACACCCCATGAGGCGAACTCGTCGAGGCCGCGGTCGATGTCCTCGGCCGTGCACAGCGGCGCGTCGTCGATCATGCGGCACCCGAACGGCTCCGAGGCCTCGACCCCCAGGGTGACCGCGAGCTTGCCCTCACCCGCGATCCGGCGCACGTCCTCCGGCGAGCGGGCGATCCGGAACCAGCCCCGGCCGGGCCCGCCGTGCTCGGCGTCGATGTGCGCCTCCATGCGGTTCAGATAGTCCACCTGCCTGCGCAGCTGGTCCATCTCGTCGCACGAGTGGGGCGAGCCGACGAGCATCTCGCACAGCACGCGGTTGGCGACCAGGTGGTTGTTGAGCACGCGCTGCCCGGCCCGCCACGACCGCTCTATACCGGTGTAGTAGGCCTGCTCGTGGAGCTGCGAGTTGTGCGCGGGCCAGCTGGCGAAGGTGGGGAAGCCCTGCGCCCCGCCGGGGATGTCGGTTCCGCCGAGGATGCCCTCGAGCAGCGCGAAGTGGCCGGTGCCCGAATGTGACGGGCAGTCCGCCATCGCCTCCACCAGGCCGCCGGGCGCGAACGGTCGGCCGCAGCGCAGCGCCCCGCCGAAGGCCTCGGAGGCGGCGATATGGGCGTGGGCGTCGATGTATCCGCGGATCGGCCCACTGGGCTGGGCCGCCGGGGCCTGCCCGGAAGTCTGCGGGCCGGGCGGTGTCGGACCGGCGTTGCTCGTCGGCGCGATCGCGGTGGAGACCACCAGGACGACGACGGCGAGGAGCGCCGACGCGGCCAGAGCCCACCCTCGGGAAAGAGCCGATCTTGTCGTCGTCGTCATCGTCACATCACAGGGCGCCATGCTGTGACATTAGCCACGCCATCGCTGAAGGTGGGGGCTTTCGTCCCCGGGCCCGGGTGCGGTTGCTCCGGCCGAGCCGGGGATCAGAGCTGGGACGCGACCTCGGAGGCGACCAGCTCGAGGTGATCCAGGTCCGACATGTCCAGGACCTGCAGATAGATGCGACGCGCGCCGACCTCCGCATACCTGCCGATCGTGTCCACGACCTCGGCTGGCGAGCCCGCGGCGCCGTTGGCGCGCAACTCGTCGACCTCGCGACCGATCGCGTCGGCCCGGCGGGCGAGCTGCGCCTCGTCGCGCCCGCAGCACAGCACGAGCGCGGCCGACCGGAGGATCTCCCCGGGGGCGCGGCCGCGCTCGGCGCACGCGGCGTCGACGCGCTGGTACTGCGTGGCGACGGTGTCGAGGTCGGCGAACGGCACGTTGAACTCGTCGGCGAACCGGGCCGCCAACGCCGGGGTGCGCCGCTTGCCGTGGCCGCCGACGATCACCGGCGGGCGCGCCTGCAGCGGCTTGGGGAGGCCGGGGGAGTCCACCAGGTCCACGCGCTTGCCGCGGACGGTGAGCGTCTCACCGGCCGGGGCGGACCACAGCTGTTCGAGCGCGCCGAGGGTGTCCTCGAGCAGGTCAAAGCGCTCGCCGAGCGGCGGGAAGGGGACGCCGTATGCGGTGTGCTCGTCCTCGTACCAGCCGGCGCCGAGGCCCACGTCGAGGCGGCCGCCCGACATCTGGTCGACCTGCGCCAGGGAGATGGCCAGCGGGCCGAGGTGCCGGAAGGTCACCGAGGTCAGGAGCGTGCCGAGGCGGATCGTGGACGTCTCGCGGGCCAGGGCGGCCAGCGTCAGCCAGGCGTCGGTGGGGCCGGGCATGCCGGTGACGCCGCCCATCTTCAGGTAGTGGTCGGATCGGAAGAACGCCTCGTAACCGAGGTCCTCGGCGGCGCGGGCCACGGCGAGCTGATCGTCGTAGGTCGCGCCCTGCTGCGGCTCGACGAAGACGCGGAGACCGACGGACGGTGAGTCTGGGGCGGGGCTGTCTGCTGGCATGGCATCCAGGATGCCCGCGGCGCGACCGCCGGCGCCAACCGTGCGGGGGTGGTCGGGCTGTCGATTGCCGGACACGCCCGCGGCCCACATGAGCCGGTTGCAAGACACCGGAGCCGGGCTGCAAGACACCTGATGCGTTTCGCGGCCCGATTTTCGCATCTCTGGTCTTGCGAACGGGTTGGCATGTCTTGCAACCCGGGCGAGGTGTGCAGCCCGGGTGAGGTGTGCAGCCCCGGCGGGGTGTGCAGCCCGGGTGAGGTGTGCAGCCCCGGCGGGGTGTGCAGCCCTGGTGAAGTGCTTGCAGCCTCGGGCGGGGTGCCGGGCTAGTTCGTGTCGGCCACCAGCGGCTCGATGGTGAGGTGGTCCATCTCCTTGCTGATGTACTGCAGCCGCCACTTGTCGCCGAAGAGGGCCAGCAGTTCGCCGTCGGTGCGCTGGAACACCTCGACCCCGCGCTGACGGTTCAGCTCGTCGGCGGACTCGGCGTCGGTGCGGCGGGCGATGGAGTACGGAAGGTTGTCGACGATCACCTCGACGTTGAACTCGGCCTTCATCCGGGCCGTGACCACCTCGAACTGCATGGGTCCGACCGCGGCCATGACCGGGTTCGCGTCGCCGCGGGTGTCGTTGCGCAGGATCTGCACCACGCCCTCGGCGGCCAGCTGGTCGATCGCCTTGCGGAACTGTTTGTACTTGCCCAGCGACTGCGCTCGCACTACCGCGAAGAACTCGGGAGCGAACTGCGGGATCGGCGGGAACTTCACCTTCTTGCCGGTGTAGAGGGTGTCACCGGGAGCGAGGCCGGTGGCGTTGACCAGCCCCACCACGTCACCGGGGTAAGCGGTCTCGACCGTCGAGCGGTCACGCCCGAACACGGTGAGCGCGTACTTGGTGGTGAACGGCTTCGCCGTCTGCGCATGCTGGACCACCATGCCGCGCTCGAACTCGCCCGAGACGACCCGCATGAACGCCAGCCGGTCGCGGTGCGCGGCGTCCATGCCGGCCTGCACCTTGAACACCACGGCGGAGAACGGGTCGGTGGTCTCGCGGGGCTCCCCGCCGACGGTCGGCCACTCGCGTGGCGGCGGCGCCAGGTCGACCAGCGCGTCGAGGATCTGGTGCACACCGAAGTTGAGCATCGCGGAGGCGAAGATCACCGGGCTGGTCTCGCCGGCGAGGTACAGCTCCTGGTCGTGGTCCTGGCCCATGGCCGACAGCAACTCGGACTCCTCGACGGCGGTCTCCCACACGTCGCCCTCGCGCTCGAGCGCTTCGGCCGGGTCGTAGATCTCCTCCGGCGCGATGGTCGAGCCACCGGCGGTGCGCGTGAAGTGCACGTACTCCTCGGGCGCCCCGTCCTCACCGCGGCGCAGCAGTCCGCGGTAGTCGCCGGCGATGCCCACGGGCATGAACAGCGGTGTCGGCACGAGCCCGATCTGCTCGGTGATCTCGTCCAGCAGCTCCAGCGGCGTCTGGCCGGGCCGGTCCCACTTGTTGATCACGGTGATGATCGGCAGCCCGTTGTGCTTGCACACCTGGAACAGTTTGAGGGTCTGCGGCTCGAGGCCCTTGGCGGCGTCGATGAGCATCACGGCCGCGTCCACGGCGGTGAGCACGCGGTAGGTGTCCTCGGAGAAGTCGGCGTGGCCGGGGGTGTCGACGAGGTTGATGACGTACGGCTCGTCCGCGGGGTCGGCGCCTTCGGGGACGTAGTTGAACTGCAGGGCGGTGGAGCTGACGGAGATGCCGCGGGCCTTCTCCATCTCCATCCAGTCCGACACGGTCGAGCGGCGGCCCGACTTGCCGTGGACGGCGCCGGCCTCGGTGATCACGCGGGCGTGCAGCGCGAGCGCCTCGGTCAGCGTCGACTTACCGGCGTCCGGGTGTGCGATGACGGCGAACGTGCGTCGGCGGGCGACCTCGGAGGTCACATCGCCGGATCCGTCGGTACCGGGCTGCTGCCCGTTCGTGCCGGCGTTCTCGGCGGTGTCCGTCACGCGTCCTCCTCGTACTCGGGCGGCGCTCGCCGCAGTCGGTCCAGTTTACGTCCGAGCGGTCAGGGCCGCCCAATCCGGGCATGTGGCCCGCGGGGCGGGAGTAACCGGGGGAAAGTCGAGGTGGCGGAGCCGCCGCGGGGGCGGTGCTCGGGGCGTGTTCGGAGCAGGCCGCCGGTTCAGCGCACTTCCGCGAGCGCGTCGAGGTAGCGGCGGGTGATCCGGTCCTGTTCGGCGCGCGCGATCGGGCCGCCGAGTCGCGCGAACCACGTGGCGTGCTCGGATTCGGCGGTGATGGTCAGGCGCACGTGGCCCGTGGCCGCGTCTTGCGTCACGACGAACGACTCCCAGCCGCGCTCGGGGTGGCCGGGCAGCGACCGGTAGGTGAACCCGCGGGCGTCGTCGTCGTCGACAACCTCGGTGACCTCGCACGGCGCGGACACTCTCAGCCACACCGCGGGGCCCGAGCGGGGGCGGAGCGTCACGGTCCGGCCGGGGGTGGCGGGTCCGTCGACGACGACGACGAGGCCCGCCCCTCGGTGCATGTCCCAGTTGAGGAGGGACCGGCTCGCGCGCTCGAACAGTTCCGCCCCGACGCCCAGGTGGGCGGTTCGCGTGAAGCGCCGGGGCCGACTCATGTCCGTATCGCGCCGGCGGCGCGCTCCGATTTCCGGCCGGTCACGCGGAGTGGACCTGGTTCTGGGCCGTCTCCAGGCCGTGCTGGAGGAGCAGCTCCACGGCGTCGGCGGCGTCCTGGACGAGGAACGGGACGTCGGGCTGCTCGAGCTTGGAGAAGCGCTTGAGGACGAAGTCGGCCACCGCCATGCGGCCGGGCGGGCGGCCGACCCCGGCACGGACCCGCAGGTAGTCGCGGGTGCCCAGCGACTGAGTCAGCGAGCGGAGGCCGTTGTGGCCGCCCTCGCCGCCGCCGCGCTTGAGGCGGACCTGGCCGAAGTCGATGTCGATCTCGTCGTGGATCACGATCACGTCGGTCGGCTTGACGGAGAAGTACTTCGCCACCGCCGCGGTGGGGCCGCCGGAGAGGTTCATGTAGCTGCGGGGGCGGGCCAGGACGACCTGCCGGCCGGCCAGGCGCGTCTGGGTGATCTCGCAGTTGGTCTTCTTGTGGGTGCTGAAGCTCGCCGGCATGGGCAGCGCGCGGGAGGCCAGTTCCTGCAGGACCTCCCAGCCGATGTTGTGGCGGGTGCCCTCGTAGTCGGGTCCGGGGTTGGCCAGGCCCACCACGAGCGCGGGGCCGGTCGGTTCAGCGGTAGTCACGCCACTCATGATCCCAGATGCCGTCGTGGGGGTGCCGGTCCGTCAGGTGCGCAGTTCGGCCCGGGCGATGTCGAGGACCGCGTCGGTCAGGGCGTCGAGGTCCGGCGACTGTAGTTTCCAGTGTTGCCAGAACAGCGGCACGTCCAGCGGCCGGTCGGGGGAGACGTTCTCGATCTCCCCGGACACCAGCCACGGTGTGGCCAGCTGCTCGGGGATCAGACCCCAGCCCAGGCCCGCCACGATCGCCCGGACGTGGTCGTGGGAACTCGGGATGTAGTGCCGTGGCCCGGTGGGCTGGCGGCGGGTCAGCCGGCGGTAGTAGTGGTTCTGGTGGGCGTCGCTGCGGTCGAAGTCGACGATCGGCGCGCGACCGAGCGCAGCGGTGGGCGAGCCGTCGCGCAGGTGTCGTGCCACGAATCCGGGGCTGGCACAGGCCAGGTAGCGCATCGAACCCAGCGGGAGCGAGCGGCAGCCCTGCACTGGACGGGACTCGCTGGTGACCGCTGCCATCACCTCGCCGCGGCGCAGCAGCTCGGACGAGAGTGATTCATCCTCGCGCCGGATGTCGAACACCACGCGGCCCGCCGAGTGGACCTCCGTCATGGCGTCGAGGAACCAGGTGGCCAGCGAATCGGAGTTACACGCCACCGCCAGCGCCACATGCTCCTGGCTCGTCACCGAGTCGCCGAGCTCCCCGGCCAGGGACTCCTCGAGGTGCAGCATCTGACGGGCGGTCCGGAGCACCACCTCGCCCGACTCGGTGGCGGTGATCGGGCGTTCGCGGCGCACCAGGATCCGGCCCGCCGACTCCTCCATCGCGCGGATCCGCTGGGACACCGCGGACTGGGTGATGTGCAGGTGAGCGGCGGCGGCCTCGAACGAGCCGAGATCCACGACGGCGGTGAGGGTGCGGAGCTGATCGAGCTGAAGCGTGGCCATAAGTGTCACTAATGCTATGTCATAAACAGTAGTGGCACTACTGATGCACACCGCTCTAGCGTGAGTACGTGACCACCACTTCCACACTTCTCATGGGCGCCGGCATGGGTCTCGGGCTCATCGTCGCCGTCGGCGCACAGAACGCCTACGTCCTCCAGCGGTCCATCCGAGGCGATGTCCGGATGGCGCCGATCGTCGGGTTCTGTGTGGCCTCCGAGGCCGCGCTGATCATGCTCGGCGTACTCGGGGTGGGCGCCCTCGTCGAGGCCGCGCCCGGGGCGATCTCGGTGATGACGTGGGTCGGCGTGGCGTTCCTCGTGGCCTACGGCGGGTTCGCGGCCTACCGGGCGATCCGGCCGGGGCAGGGATTGCAGGCCGGCGGGGACGCGCGTATCCCGTCGACGCTCGGTGCGGTGGCGGCGTGCGCGGCGTTCACCTGGCTCAACCCGCACGCCTACCTCGACTCGGTGGTCTTCCTCGGCACGCTCGCCAATCAGCAGGCGGGCGATCTGCGCTGGGTGTTCGCCGCGGGTGCGTTCCTCGCCGGCATCGCGTGGTTCTCGCTCATCGGGTTCGGCGGCAAGGCGCTGCGTGGGCTGTTCTCCCGTCCGGGTGCGTGGCGCGTTCTCGACGCCCTCATCGCCGCGATGATGTTCGTGCTCGCGTTCGGCCTCATCCGCGGCTGACCTTGCCGCTGCCGGGCCGACCAGCGGCGACTGCGGACGGGCCGCGGGGGGTCGGGAGATGCAGACGGGCCCGGCACGACGTGATCGTCGTGGCGGGCCCGGGCCCGTGTGGCCGCCCGCAGGCCGCGTCCGCGTGCAGCACACGC